>NZ_LVWH01000165.1:0-162273 GCF_001909045.1 Paenibacillus sp. P3E
GTATAGCATAGAGACTTTTAAAACGTCATTAAGCAATATTTGTTAAGTAAATAAACATAATTATCCTATTTCAAACCATTCTTTGATAATAAGAGCAAACAAAAAGCGCCCATCTAGGCGCTTTCTCTATAGCTATAGTCTAACGAATCTTCATTGATAGTTGAATCAATTCTTGACGTTTCTCAGGGCTGGCGTTTACGTTCTCGTACATTGCATCAATTGCCCCGCGATTTTCGCGGTAGGTCTTCTCATGTTTGATTGTAGTATGCGACCATTCAATTAGAGCATTCTCTGCAGAGACAAGATCATTGTATGCGTCATGGAATCCTGTAGCCTGTACAAGCTCTTCCATAACCTCTTGCGTTATCTCCTGCAATGCACGTTTTGCGGCAATTTCCTTTTCCATAACTTTTGCTCTATTCTCAAACGCATTCTTTGCTTTCATGTAGTCTAGCTGTGCTTTTGATAAAATCGGTTTCATCGATGGCTTTCACCTTTCAGAAAATATTATTTTCTAAGTTATTGTAACGTAAAACGATACAGATTACAAAGTTAATGTCGATGGCAGATATTTTCCATTACAAAAGAACAGGCCCGCGAACAGTTTTCGCGGACCTGTCGTTCTATTCCTACATTAATTGAAGGTTTTTGGGAAGATGCTTGTGCTCTTCTGAAAGAGTGCCACAGCAATCTTTCCGGCTTCCGCTCTTGTCAGCTTGCCCTTCGGATTGAAATTATATACCGGTTTGGTTTGACCCGTAATCGTCACTGCACTGCCTTCCATGATTTTAGCTTTCGACACCGCGTCAATGGCTGGTCTGGAGTAAAAATCCATACTTCCCGAATCTACAAATGATTTGGTAAGGGTGGTCAGCAGCTTGGCATCGTTGAGGGCCATTTTAAGCTTCAAGGCTCTTGCAATCATTACTGCGGCCTGTTCTCTTGTTAGCGGCTGATCCGGGCCAAAGAATCCATCACTTAAGCCTGTTACGATCCCTGCTCTGGCCGCGGTCTCAATATGTTTGAAGTCCCATGTTGTCGAAACTGCCTCCGGCACAATATCAAAGAAGGTTTGCTGGCTGTTATTGTAGCTAAGAGGGATATTCAACCCTTTTACCAGCAAGGTGGCAAATTCACCACGCGTAGTCGTATCATCCGCTCCAAATTGGTCGAATCTAAGATTTTTCATAATACCTTTGGAGTATAGCCCGTTCAAAAGGTTTCTTGCCCATGGATGATTCGTGATGTCTGTATATCCACGACGGAGTTTCATTACTGTATAATATCCGAACTGATCAAAAGGCACGGTGATCGTGTGTTTCTTCGTATCGACCTCACCGCCAATGTTTTCCCATTGTCCCGAATCCGTATAACGGTACACTGTTATTGTTGACCCAACTTCATCCACAATATTAGGACTAAATGTCAGGGTCAGATCTCCACGCTGTGTAGGAACAATTTTTCGTTCGGCTTCAATTTGTGTGAAGTTACCTTCTACCGAGTATGGCGCAATACCATTTGTAGCCGGTTTATAGAGTGCAGTGCCCTTAGTTCCCTTTTCTCCAAGACCTCCACTGATCCAGTAAATGTCGGAAACCCGTGAAAAGTTATTGGTTTCTACTGTAGAGTTAAAACGCAAAACCAAATCGGAAGGAATCAGCAATGTGCTTTGGCCTCCTGGGGTACGTGCATCTGCATCTACGTTGATCGTGTTACCATAATCATTTTTACGTTCAACCACACCGTCTACCGGATCTGCAATTCCGAATAGCAGCTTGGTATCAGGATAGTATTTTGCTGCACCGGAACTGGTGTTGCCTTTCATTAGTGTGCCCTTTGGAAACGAAAGCTCCAGTCCTTTGTTAAACACGCTATACTTAGCAGCAACCTTTTCAGCCATAAATTGCGTGTCTACTTGAACGGCACTAGCGTAATAGACAGTGATTGTATCATTAATGGTTGCCGCAGCACGGACAATCTGAATTTTAATTGTAGTAGCCTTATCTGGCTTCAAACCTACATAATCCAGCGTAAATCTGTTCGGCAAATCTGTGCGTGGAACAGCTACAAACTTATCAACTAAAACCTTAGTTGCCCCTTCAGCTTCAATATCAAAACGGACAAAGTTTTTATTGACGACGATCTGTTTTCCGACTGTTTCTACTGGAGACAAAATACGGTATGGAGAAACTTCGCGTTCCACTTCCATACGTTGATTCGTGCGGGCACCAGTTTCATTGATTAATTCCAGGTTATATACAATGCTTCCTGCGGTTTCTGCCGGAATATCCATGATCCGGAGAATGAAATCCTTGCTGCTACCTACAAAATCATAGTAGTAAGTCTTTCCTCTATAAGTGAAATTTGTTGGACCTGCTTTGGCTGAGGATGTACCTAGGATATTATTATCCAGGGAAAGGAACAACTCAGAACCTTGGTACAGGTTAAGTTTGGTCGCCGCTCCACCTCTGAGTACCAAATCGTAGCTGGTTTGACTTGTAACATACTTTTCGTCCTTATAGATGAACTCAGAAGTCAAACCAAGAATATCGTTAAGCTCTTTATCCGTATAGTCCTTTATATCCGTATGGCTGAGCGCAGCTCTCCCTTTAGGTAGCTTAGGGTGGAATTGCGACAGGTTAGAAACATTGGTATCTACAATATAGATTTTCAGTTCTTTGCGGATTTCTCTCTTATTCCCCACATTGTCCATGGATGTCCCGGTGAATACAATTTTATTCTCTCCATATACAAGTGGTCCCGCAGCTGCAATGTTCAATACAAATGAGAATTTCGGGTCACTCTTCGGATCGAATTTATCAGTAGACTGAAGCGCCGGAACAAGTTTGTCATTTGAAGTTCCGTTGACGAAAAATTGGGCATTGCTGATATTTTCGAACCCGATATATTCACCTGATACCAACATCGTGTTTGCATTGCTAGCCGAACTAAATGTGTAGGTCTGACCATCATTTAAGTTAGCTACATAAATATAGTTCTTAGAAACATAAGCAATATCTGCATTATAGAAGGATTGCGAACCTGAAAATTGAAATTTCACCTTCTGCTGTCCGTTGGAGAAGCCAACGACTTTATAGACAGCCTCATTAGTACCTAGGTTAGTAAGGTTAGACTGTAGCACTAGCTTCAACGATGCACCCAAGGGAAGGTAAGAACCCAGTAAAGTTGAAGGTGCTGCGCTTGACTTCACCATAATGAAAAAGTCAGGCGTTTCAACTTGAGCTCCGTTTAAAGGAAGCTTCGATAAGGTTGTAGCATCAATGGTACCTGTACTTTCCTTATACCCTGAAAGATAGTACATATCTGTAATGACGTTCTCGCCCGACAAGAACTTATAGGTTTCTTTGACCGATGTAGTGTAAGTTCCGTACTTAATACCAACGATTACGTTAGAAGTTCCCGCAGTAATCGTGAATGGGTTTGTAGTCTGGAATGTGATCAGGCGATATTGAGGTGTCACGCCATCCGGAGCCGGGATAATGATTTCTTTCTGTGGTGATGCACTCGGCTTTGTACTAAATGTACCGTCTGCGGCAACCGTATAGGAATCCAGTACGTCGATTGGAACGATCTGATCATTAATCTTCACTTCATGATCCGCTTCAAAAGACTTGGTGCTAGCATTGTAAGGCAAAAGTACCTGCCCCATAATCTTGGCTGTGGTATCTTGAGCGGTTAGGGTAGGGATGTTATCCAAAATATTATAAGCTTTATAAACGGGTGTGGCCAGCGTTGAATCTCCGTGAGTGATTAGTAAATCGGTAAAAGGCTTATTAGTGTCAAAGTAATACACCGAACGTTTAATTGAAATCGAGTCGGCTGCATTCTGCACAACAATGTCCAGCGTATTCTCTCCGGATTTCAAAGTTAGAGCTGGTGTAAAGAAGGTTCCATCCTCAAGAAGTGAGGTTTGCAGGGAGGAACCCCCGTTGAGAGATACGCCTACCTTGGTTGCATTCGTTACATTACCTTGGAGCGTAATCTGCTGGTTAGGTACAACAACCTTTGTACCTTCATTTAAATTAATGGCTGTAGGTCCTCCTCCAAGCACTTGGAGAGAAGAAATGTAAGGGACCTTATCATAGAGAACATAAAACGATTCGGAGCGTGTCAACGAGCCTTGCATCCCTGAGAAAGTGACTTTATTATATCCTGTAAAAAGGGTGAGGCCACTTGCAATGAACCGGTTATCAGGGTTTAATGTGTCTGTAGTTACCGCACCAGTAGTGGTATGCGTATCATCGGTAACCCACTTTCCCCCACTCTGCGTCATCTGTTGCACAGTAACTTTCATAGTGGAAGCTGTTACCTGTGCATAGGTACCCGTGATGGAGAAGTTAGGGGTGCTTGTCTTATATACTGTATTCCTGGTAATTTCAGTCAAAGAACCAGTGGCAGCTGTCTGGTCAAGTTTTGCTGTATTCCGCAGCGTGAGATCATCCGGACTGAAGTAGGTCGTGGTCGCAGTAGTTGCTGCCGCTGCTTGCGGCGTGTATTTGCCTGGAAACATGGAAACGATTAGAGCCGCGAGCAGCAGCCAAACGAATGGTCTCTTAAAGCGTAACATGTGTTATATCTCTCCTTTGAGTATATGTTCTCGATATCCTTCACTTTGTTCTTTATCGGTTATAGTGGCAGAATTTTTTAGGAATACAATAAAAAAGCTCATCCTAAAAAGGATGAGCTTTGTAAATTAAAGGAATATAATTGCATATTTCCGTATTTAATGCCTTTATGACTTGGAACCGCGCTCCGGACTGACCTTCATTCGCATTCTTAGCAGGAAGTCAATTAAAGGACGTTTGGTCTTGCTGATGACACCCGTGATCTCCGCGCCGATCTGCAGGAAGAAGAGCATCACGCAAATTACGACGAAGGTTACCCAGTTGGCTTCATATAGGGACGCAGATGTTTGGATCACAGCCAGTACCCCAAAGAATGCGGCAATCCCATATATAATCAATACTGTCTGTCTGTGGCTGAAGCCGAGCTCGCGCAGGCAGTGATGCAAATGACCTTTGTCCGGAGCGAAGATCGGCTTCTTCTGCAGCTTCCGGCGGACGATTGCAAAAAACGTATCCGACAGCGGAACTCCGATGATCAACAGTGGTGTAATAAAGGAAACAACCGCAATCTGTTTGAATCCCAGCAAGGCAAGAAGCGCCAGGCAGAAGCCCAGGAACAGTGAGCCTGTATCACCCATAAAAATTTTGGCAGGATGAAAGTTAAAGAACAAGAAACCCAAAATACTGCCCAGCAGAAGCAGGCAAAGCAGTGCAACCATCGTATTGCCCATCAAAAACGCCATGACAGCAATAGTAGCGATCGCGATACCGGAAACCCCGGCAGCAAGCCCGTCCAACCCATCGATCAGGTTAACGGCGTTCGTTACCCCGACGATCCAGAAAATGGTCAGCGGAATGGCAATCCAGCTTTCCAGCGAGGAATACGTATTATTAAATGGAATGTTTACGAAATCAACGGTAATCCCAAATCCAAAAACAACGATGCACGCTGCGGCTATCTGGCCTAACAGTTTCACCTTTGCCGAAAGCTCGAACCGGTCATCCAGTGCACCGATAAGAACGATCAGTCCGCCGCCCGAGAGCAGCGCTTTGATGAAACTTACCTCCCGCGGAGTAAAATCATAAGGAATAAGCGGTAATACGGCAAGCAGACCTAACACAAACGCCAGAAAAATACCTAGTCCACCGAGACGGGGCATGATCTTAGTATGCACTTTACGGGCATTCGGCACATCCGTGGCACCAATCTTAATTGCGAATTTCTTCACCAGTGGTGTCAAAAGCAGTGCAAGTCCCATGCACACAATGAATCCGGCGATGTATATGATTAACATTTGACCAGTCGACCTCCATTTCTCTACCGCATTGAATTATACGCTGAACGTAAAACAAATTCCAATTCCGTTTTTAGGCTGTTGAACGGATTTTTGTACTAAATAACCGCATTTCTCTAGACTTTTGTCACTTTATCTTTCTCACGTAGCACTTTTACTGCGAATTTCGGCAGCGCAAGCATTCTTTTGTAGCGGGTTGGCTCCTTAAGAAGGCGATATAACCACTCCGCACGAAGTTTTTGGAAGGCTTTTGGCGCCCTGCGGCTCTTGCCGGAGATCACATCAAAGCTTCCGCCGACACCCATCATGACCGGGATGTTCAGCCGGGTTTTGTATTTGGCGATCCAGGGCTCCTGACTATCTGCTCCTCTGGCGACAAAAAGCAGGTCAGGCTGAGCTTTGACGATTCCACTAATAATCTCCTCATCCGCATCGGGACCGAAAAAGCCGTCGTGATAGCCCGCGATGATGATACCAGGATACTGAGTTTGTAACCGGGAGGCCGTCTCGCGAATCACCTCGGGTGTAGAACCCAACAGATATACCTTCCAATTGTAGCTTTCTCCTCGGTGCAGCAATTCATGTAACAGATCAAACCCTGCTACGCGCTCAGCTACGGGCTGTTTGCAGTATTCCGCAGCCCACACGACACCTGTTCCATCGGGAACCACCAGTTCGGCTGATTTCATAATTTCCATATACGCCGGATTCTCCAATGCCATCATTACCATGATTGGATTGGCTGTAATGACCTGATGCGGCTCACGTTTTTGGACGGCATCGGTCAAATAGGAAACGGTGGCTTTCATATCAATTTTGGATACCCGGATACCATAAATCGGCACCGTGGGGATCCTACTGTCTGCTTTCATGTATCAATCACCCTTTACGGCGGAAATATTCAACAATTTGCCGGGCTGGCGCCTCTGCCTCCTGCACTAGTGAAGCAATAAGCGGCTCACGATTAAGCTTCCACTCATCCGTTGCTGATAAAAGCTGTAGCACTTCCGCAGCCAGCTTGCCGCTATCCAGTGAAGACGTCGTTCCAATAGGCTGGCAGCCAACCCGTTCCAGAAAATGATCAATCTTCGGATCATATGATATGCCAATGAGAGGCACCCGTCTGCCTGCAGCATAAATCAAGCTGTGCAGACGCATTCCGATTAGAACATCACATTCCCCTACCTCCCGCAGCATTTGCTGCGGATGCTGTGCATCCTCACTGATACTGACCACTCCACCATACTGGGAGATTTCTTGCTCCAGCTTGTGCATGATATACCGCGATGCTTCATTATCAGCTGGATGGTGGAAAGGCAGAAACCTAAGATGAAGCGGAGTCTGCTTGCAGGCCTTCAGCAACCCGTCGGCGATTGCATCCAGCTCTCCCCGGGATTGTTCCCAGAAGCGTACCGAAATCCCAACAGTCTGAACTGCCTGCGGTGAAAGAGCTCCTTTGCTGCTTGGTACTTGATCTTCCGGAAGGCTTAAGCCCATCACCGGGTCAGGAACCACTTCTATCTTATTCCAGTCTAATCCCATGGACTGCAGCAACTCACGCGACTGCTCATCCCGTACAGAGATATAGCTGCATTTGCGGAAAACCGATTTGATTAACGGGTGAAAGAGCTTACGATTGACCGGGCCAATTCCCTGAGCATAAATAAAGGTCGGTTTACCCATCCATTGTGCCAGCTTGATGATACCAAGGTAGTACGGGATACTTTTACTTCCGGTCACATCCTGCAGCAAGCTGCCTCCCCCACTGATCAATCCTGAGCTTCCGGCAATTGCGCTTCGCACCTCTCCCAGCTTCATGCGGTGTACAGACTTTACGCCATAGGTTGCTGTCGTCCATTCGGGATCTATCGATAGTACAACAGGGTCGATAGCTAGCCCCGTCGCCAGGGAATGTTTCTGCAGTGCAGTAAGGATGGACTGCAGCACCGCTTCATCTCCACTGTTTCGGAAACCGTAATAACCCGAGATGATTATTTTCTGAGGAGCGGCGACCATCGTTTCCAACACCCTTCTACAAGCTGCCATACCCCTACCGCGATCAGACCGATAATCAGGCCCAGACCAAGTCCCAGAAGTCCACGAACCAGTGAAATAAGAACTGGAGAGTGAATATGGGCAAAGGTATCAACCATGGAGAGCTGGCCGATAACAGCAATGATCATGATAAAAGCGGCATTCCGGTATTTATAGGCCATAAAAGCCCCAAGGATAAACAGCGGATGAGCGAGCAGGAATTCCTTGTTGCGCGGACGGACCCCGACTGCATTCTCAAGGAAGTTACGGAAAGACATTTCCAGAGAGCTTACATTGCCGTTATTTCCGGTCCGGCTCAGATAGTACATTCCCATAATTCCAAGCACACCGGCAGCTATCACCCAAGCTAAGGTAATCGGCGTCCGCAGAAGCTTACCGGTCTTGCTCAGAACGAATTCTCCACGATACAGCAGCACATATACAGCAATCAGCGCAATTGGCGCCAGATGCAGCAGACTGACACCACGGAACTGGTTGAGCACGAGACTATAGGTGATATTGTTCAGCAGCGCGATGACAAACGGCACGGCACTCAGGGAGATCAAAGCAGTTTTGATATAGAGTACCAGACTGTGGGTCAGGCGGCGCTGCGGTGTCATAACCACAAAAGTCAATGGATTAGTCCTAAGCGGAGGACCCATTTCATTAATTTTGCGAATCGCCAGTATGGTTGCAACAGTCGGTGCGCTAATCGCTACTGCAAGCGCTAAAGCCTGTTCGAACAATTCCGGTTTCAGCAGCATAAGCCCGGCGCTCCCCACAAGACCAAGGGCCCAAGCAGGCAACGTAAGCCATGGTATAAAATAAGAGACCAAAAGAGCTACCATCGCCAATGCACCTATCACAGCAACTAATTTGAAATACCGCTGGAAAGAGGAATCCACAACATCAAAGGCAGTGGCTTGTCCCAAAGTAAATCCGTTGCTCTTGATTTTTTCCACCGCGCCCCCAGGCTCACTGAGGCTTGTAATGAGATTATCCAAAGTGTCTTTGATCTGCGCCTTGGAGGTGTCACGTGATGGAATCGTATTGAGGTAAATCATACGGATGTTCCGGTCCTTTGTGGCAAGTGCAAAGCGGTCGGCAATCGTTTCCGGAGAAAGGGCCGAATCCCCTTCACTGAGCGAGTACAGACGGGTTACATTGTAATCCAGCAGATACGCTAGTTTGTTGAAGCCTTTTTGCTGTGCTTTGATATTCTCAATAGCAGCAATCCCCATTCCCCGATCTTTAAGAAGATCAGCAAACGCAGTAATACTCTTCAAATCAGCATCATCGTTAAATCCTTTAACAGACTCGCCTTCAAAAAGCAGACGTTTGACACCGAGCTCCTGGTATCGATCCAGCAGTTTGGTGACAGCAGCCTCATTGTATGGCAGGGAATCCACAAGCCGAGGTACGATATTAAACCCTTTGTCATGCAGCATCTCCAGAGTAAAAGGGTCTGGTTGCAACGGCTTTAATGTAGCATCCTCCAGCGGAGTTTTGATAATAAGTCCATGTTGCCCGCGGAAGCTCCAATCCTCAGTAGCTATATCCATGCCGCTAAAACCATCACGGATGATAGGTGCAAGGGCCTCACTGTTCTCCGGGCTGGTAAAGAGAACATATGTATAGTTCTCATTCTCCGGAATCACGGTGTTCATGAGGTTGGCAATATCCGCCGCTCCCCATATCATCACCCGGCGGGCTTTGCGGTAATCTTCCAGCGTGTTCTCGTAAATAGCCATACTGCCTACTCCGGCAGCCTTCAAACGGTCAAGCTGCTGGGAAATATAGTCCTGCGGATTCGCCCGGTAGCTGGCCACTTCCACTAAGTCACGATAATCAAAAACAAATTCAACAGTCTTGGAAGATTTCTCCGTCTGCAGACGATCATAGACGACAGGCAATGCGGCAAGCACACCAATCACCACTATTATCCACAACCACTTCCGTGAAGCGATGTTCCAACGTTGCCATTTCTGCTGCACTCCAAAGTACCTCCTCTTTCACTTAAAGCCTGTTCAAGGCTAATTTCAAGCAGAAACGGATGCGCATCCTTAGAGGACCGGTATCCGTTTCGCTTGAATCCTGTTTTTCTATTATTTATTTCCCGTCGACACGGGACATAACCTGTTCTGTAAGCTTAGCAACCTTATCTTTTGCGTTCTGCAGCGATTCTCCGCGTACTGCAAAATACACTTTAATCTTCGGCTCTGTGCCCGATGGACGCAAGCAGAACCATGAACCGTCAGACAGCAAATACTTTAGAACGTTTTCTTTAGGGAGTCCGTTTAGTCCCAGTGAATAATCCAGCACCTCGCTTACAGCCGCACCGACGATCTCCTTCGGTGGATTGCTGCGCCAGTCATTCATAATCCCCTGAATCTGCGCCACACCGTCTTTGCCCTTCAAAGTACGTGATTCCAGGCTCTCCAGGAAATAGCCGAACTGTTCGTAGAGCTCCTGAAGTACATCATATAGCGTCTTGCCCTGAGCTTTGTAATATGCACCCGCTTCAGCAATCAGCATGGAAGCAAGCACGGCATCCTTGTCACGGGCATAATTGCCGGCAAGGTATCCATAGCTCTCTTCATAGCCGAACAGGTAGGTATATTCACCGGACTGCTGGAACTGGGTCATTTTTTCACCGATATATTTGAACCCGGTAAGGGTATTAAATACAGTAGCCCCATAATGCTCAGCAACAGCTGCACCCATTTCACTCGTTACTATGGTCTTAACGACTGCTCCATTGCTTGGCAGCTTGCCCTGTTCTTGCAGACGGCTCAAATAGTAATGAATCATGAGGGCTCCAGACTGGTTGCCGGAGAGAACGACGAACTTCCCTTCATTGTCGCGTACGACAGCGCCCATGCGGTCTGCGTCCGGATCTGTACCAATCAGCAGATCTGCGCCGAGCTCCTCACCAAGCTTTATCGCAAGAGTGAAAGCTTCCCGTTCTTCAGGATTAGGTGATTTCACTGTGGAGAATTCCGAATCCGGCTGCTCCTGCTCGGGCACCACATGCACCTCAGTGAAACCAATTTTGTTCAGTACACTGCGGACCGGCAGATTGCCTGTCCCATGAAGCGGTGTGTATACAATTTTGAAATCACGTCCCAGCTTGGTTGCAATCTCATCACGGGCCACACTGACAGCCGCCACCGTATCAGTGAATGCTTCATCTTCTTGCTCACCTAGCCAGTGAAGCAGCCCTCCAGCCTCTGCCTCTTCTTGGGACATGCGTTTTACACCATTAAAGGAGTCCACTTCCATGATGTAGGAGATGACTTTTTCAGCCTCATGAGGAACAAGTTGTCCACCTTCGGCATTATATACTTTGTAGCCATTGTACTCCGGAGGATTGTGGCTTGCAGTAATCACTATGCCTCCAGTAGCCTTCAGATGACGCACAGTAAAAGACAGCTGCGGCGTAGAGCGAAGAGATGTGAACAGATGAGTCTCAATACCGTTTCCGGCCAGTACCAGCGCTGCCTCAAGGGTGAACTCCGGCGAGAAGCGGCGGGAGTCGTGCGCAATTACCACAGAAGGTCTGCCTTCACCAGTGTGCTGTTCAAGAATATAATTGGCGAAGCCTTGAGTCGCTCTGCCTACCGTGTACCGGTTAATCCGGTTGCTGCCTGCTCCGATAACTCCGCGCAAACCGCCCGTACCGAACTCCAGGTCTCTGTAAAAGCGTTCTTCCAGTTCCTGCGGCTCATTCTCGAGTGCCTTCAGTTCCGCCTTGGTGTTCTCGTCAACGGATGGGTCCTGCAGCCAGCGTGATAGGGTCTCTGCGGCCTTAGGGCTTAGTTGAGTCATATCAAATCTCTCCTTCTCCATTTATGATATATGATTTTATAACAGGTCTTAGCTGAGTGCGAACATTATTTCACCGGACGCAACCACTTTGCCATCCACTCTCGCTGTAGCTTGACCTTTACCTATGCTGCCCTTAAGGCGTGTAATCTCCACTTCCAGCTCAAGCGTGTCTCCCGGAACAACCTGACCACGGAAACGGAATCCGTCCAAGCCTGCCAGAAAACCGATTTTCCCTTTGTTGGCTTCCACGCCAAGAATCGCTACAGCACCTACCTGAGCGAGCGCTTCAGTGATCAGTACACCTGGCATAACCGGAAATCCGGGGAAATGGCCTGCAAAAAAAGGTTCGCTCACTGTAACATTCTTGATGCCGACTGCCCGCTTGCCCATCTCTATTTCGGTAATTTTGTCCACCAGCAGAAATGGGGGCCGGTGGGGGATTATTTCTTGAATTTCATTGATATTCATCATGGATACAAAGCTCCTTTCGGATATAAACCGCATCTTCTACACTGTCTGCCGCTGCAGCGTTTTGTTTTATTCTTCACGGTACTGCATAAATATGGGCAGCATCGGGAAATATTATAATATCCTTCACCACCTGCAGCAGTGGAGGTTGAGATAAGGGGCTTTCTCCACCACACATGGCGGAGAGGGCCCTTTTTGTCTCAGGGGCCTCCATCATTATACATTTTCCAGTATAAAAAAGAAAACTCCCCTGTACAACAAGGGAGTGTGAATATTTATGCTTATTTATGGCGCAAACACTAAATCGTAAACATGCTTCCAGGTGCTCCACTGAAGCACATCGCTGAAATCCTTTTTACCGAGGACAACGTAACCGGTCACCAAGCCACCGGACAGTGCTGCTATCAGCAGTACCGGAATTAGAAACCATTGAACAATCGTCCATTTGGAGATCCCCCGGCGCTTTACAGGTTGCTGCTGATGTTCATCTTCGGTTGATTCCGGCTTACCATTGATCTGACGAGCCATTCCTTCACCTACCCGCGCATGTTATTAGCCAGGCCTTGCATTTGATCACTGGAGGATAGTGCCCGGGAGGCGAGCTGGTAAGTGCGCTGAATCTGCATCATTTCCGTCATTTCCTTACTTACATCCACGTTGGACTGCTCCAGATACCCAGACCTTACGCCTACCGTCGAAGGCAATCCCGCCGCTTTAAAAGCCTGCTGTGTGGTAACTCCGTCAGCAAGCATATAGAAATTCCCGTCAACCGCCTGAAGTGCACTCTTGCTGAGAGGCTCTACAATCATTATAGTTCCAGCTACCTTAGCTGGCGCATTCTCATCCGTCTTGGTCAGCACCCGTCCGCTCTCATCAATAGCGGCTTTTACATTAGCCGGTACAGTTAATGGCTTACCTTGCGTATTAAGCACAGGGTTACCAGTGTTATCCACCAGCATCATATTAGCAGGATTAGCGGTGTCCGGTACAAAGTGAAAATCCCCTTGGCGTGTGTAGGCTGTAGCACCGTTCACCTGAACTCCAAATAACCCATTGCCTTGAATGGCCAGATCGGTTGGGTTCCCAGTCTCCTTGAGAGGGCCTTCCTCCCAGTTGGTTGTCACCATAGGTACCCGGACCCCAAATCCGATATTAAAACCAAGCGGTGTGCTTCGGCCCGGCTGATCATAATCCTTGGACTGCTGCTGAACCCGGGTCAGAACATCCTCAAAGGAGCCTTCTTTGCTCTTATATCCCTCAGTATATATATTGGCGATATTGTCAGCAATAATATCCAAACGCTGCTGGAGACTGGACATTGAGACGGATGCGCCTATTGTCGAGTTATTCATTGGTTACTCCTCCTGTCCTAGACTCTGCCAACTTCATTTACAGCTTTTTGCAAGCTGCTGTCATAATACTGGACAACCTTCTGATTTGCTTCGTACGCCCGGTAAGCTGCATTCATATCTACAGTCATCTTGGTCGCATCAACATTGGAATTCTCAAGATACCTCTGCCGTACCTGCAGATTGTCTGTGCCATTAGCGAAGCGGATCTCCGCATTCTTAACATCATCTGCATGGAAAACACCGTTCCCGTCACGAACCAGTTCCTGGGGTCTGGTAACTACACTGATGCCTATTTTGGTTCCAGAAGGGCGCCCTGTTACAGGGTCAAGTAGATTGCCCTGTCCGTCTACTTTAAGATTGTCTTGCGGACCTGTCAAGATGAGCGGTTTGCCGTTGCTGTCGAGCACTTTGAAGCCGCCCGCGCTAAGCACCTCCCCAGTCGGTCCTACTCTGAAGCTCCCGTTTCGTGTATATAGATTATTACCGTCATTATCCTGTACCGTAAAAAAAGCCTGTGGCCGGTAGATAACCTCGCCTTGAGGGGTTATATACTTGCCCGAGCCGTCAAAATTAATATTGCCGCCTGTAGCCGGGTCTGCCACCTGCAGATCCGTAGATAATGCGAAATCGGCCGGCTTGCCGCTTTCAATGAGATCCCCCTGCAAATATTGGGAGACAGATTGTTCGGCAAACACGCCTGTATTCATTTTACCAACGGGTTTGACGATGCCGCCGCTCATTGCGGAAATAAGTACCTCAGGAAAAGCATGGCTGACACTGTCTACCTGCTTGTACCCCGTTGTGTTCAAATTGGCAATGTTCTGCACTGCCGTATCATGTCTGCGCTGCTGCGTTACCATTCCGGCAGCGGCCGTATATAATCCTCTAAGCATGAGGGTGAGTCCCCTTCCTGATTGTGCTGTTAACTTATATTATCGGCAGCCTAGAATTTTTTCTTAACATTCTTGTCCAATTGATCAAGCATAATCCCGGTACCCTTAACCACACAATGCATGGGATCCTCCGCCACCCAGACTGGAACATGCAGTTCCTCAGAGAGCAGCTCGTCCAATCCGTTAAGCAATGCGCCTCCGCCGGTCAATACGACACCGCGGTCAATAATGTCTGCTGACAGTTCTGGCGGTGTGCGCTCCAAAACCGATTTGGCAGCAGCTACGATGGAGGAAACCGGATCCCACAGTGCTTCCTTAACCTCACCGGAAGAAATGGTCAGCGTCTGGGGAAGTCCGCTTACCATATCCCGCCCGCGAATATCCATTTCAGATTTCATACCGCCCGGACGGACGGAGCCGATGGTTACCTTGATATCTTCTGCCGTGCGTTCGCCGATCAGCAGCTTGTACTTCTGTTTAATATATCTTAAAATGGCCTCGTCGAACTTGTCCCCTGCAACTTTGATCGAGGAGGCGGTGACGACGTCGCCCATGGACAACACGGCTACATCCGTCGTTCCGCCGCCAATATCGACGACCATATTTCCACTTGGCTGATAAATATCCATACCCGCACCGATCGCTGCGGCTTTGGGCTCTTCTTCCATAAAAACTTCCTTGGCCCCGCTGCGTTCCGCCGCTTCCCGGATCGATTTCTGTTCAACGGAGGTAATATTTGTGGGGGCGCAGATCAAAATACGTGGCCTTGCATACCAGGAGCGGCCACCTACGCGGTCAATGAAATACTTCAGCATCATTTCCGTAATCGCAAAATCCGCAATAACCCCATCCCGGAGAGGACGGATCGTAATAATATTTCCCGGTGTACGGCCTACCATGCGCCGCGCTTGTTCGCCTACCGCAAGGACTCTCTTCGTATCACTTTCGAGCGTGACCACGGAGGGTTCATCCAGAACGACTCCCCTTCCCTTGACATGAATGAGCACATTGGCCGTGCCGAGATCGATTCCGATATCCTTGCTAAGCATAATGAAAGAGCCCCCAAAGTGTTATTTTAAATGAGAAAATAGTTAGTTAGTCCCAAATTTAAAAATACCATACTTTAGGGGAAGGATACAATGAAATAAAACTGAATTATCCCTTAAATTTCCGAAAATCTTATGGCTTTGAGGCTACGGCAACCTCGCGCTTTTTCCCTGTCGTTTTTTTATATTTAATTTTTGTGGCTTCTCCCCCCCGAAGATGACGAATCGATTTGTGATATTCGAGAATGTGCTTCACCTGATCGGCCAGATCAGGGTTGATCTCCGGCAAACGCTCCGTTAAATCTTTATGCACCGTGCTCTTTGATACGCCAAATTCTTTGGCTATGGTCCGGACCGTGTGCCTGGTTTCCACGATGCAGCGTCCGATTTTGATCGTACGTTCCTTGATGTAATCGTGCACGCTCCCGCCTCCCAACTGTGGATAGTTTGGTACATTATATGAGGGGCGGGCCTATATATTCACGCTTTCAGGACGTGACAAGCTCCGGAAGGCTCATTTTATTTCCTGGACAACCTAAATAAGCCCTTGCTTGCGGCGGTATGGCTTCAAAATGTGATTCTCCAAGACAGATGGAAACGGCTTCGCCGTCTTTATAAGGACGGTATCCGTTTCAGCAAGAAATATAAGGATCATATATAGCGTGAAACTTATTATTGCTTATGTTTACAAAAAAACAGGAGGCCCAAGGCCCCCTGCAGAGTTCTCAAACTTAGCGCTTTGGCAGCAAATCCGACGGGTTAACTACCTTGCCATCCTCGTACACTTCAAAGTGAACATGGTTGCCAAGATTCTTCTCGATCTCACTGCGTCCTGCTGTTGCCAGCGTGTCGCCCTGCTTCACTTCGTCCCCCTGCTTCACCTTGGCGTCGCCGAGGCTTTGGTAGACGGTCTTCAAATTACCTGCGCTGGTGACCTCAACCACTTTACCGAATACGGCAACGTCTTCTACCCGGGTGACTTTACCGCTGAGTGCGGCTTTGACATCAAAAGACTGATTGTCCTCACGGGCGATGTCAATACCTACGTTAGGCACGAAGGTGTCATTATATTGCACCATGGCCGCCACATGATTCTCTTCGGTTCCATTTTCGTCATAGAACGGCTTAACCACTTCTACATCTGCCGGACTGGCTACCGGCCAGGCCAGGGTTTCTGCGGAAGCAACAACTTCCAGTGCAGCAGGGTCATTCTTGGTGGCGCCTGCCTCAGTACCTGTACCTCCGGCTTCCTGTGAAACAACCGCGGCGGTGTCTGGATTCAGCGGCTTCTGGCCTGCGTCCTGATAGACCCACACCAAGGTTAGTATAATTGCCGCTGCCGCCGTGTAGACTGCCGGAAATACCCACCGTTTGGACAACAGTCTGTTCCATGAAGAAGGCTGAGCGCCTGAATCTCCCTGCTTATTTTTGAGAGATTCATCATGGTTTGTTTTGTTTTTGTCTTGTTCATTCATATGCTTATCACCTCAGTAACCAGTGTTACCGGGCGCTTCGCTTTTATACGTATCTTTCAAGTTATTTTTTCAGGAGAGTTGAGACTTGGTTAAAAGAGACGCCGCTATAATAGTGTTTGAGAATTTGCGTAGCGGTGCTCCCCTCCTTCGCCATCCCGTTCGCCCCCCACTGGCTCATACCGACACCATGTCCGTTGCCATAGGTTGTAATCGCTACTTTTCCGCCCTGCCGCTTCCAGGTGAACTGGCTGGAGCGCAGCCCCAGCTTTTCGCGAACCTCCCGTCCGGTGAACACCGTGCCGGCGATAGAAATTTTCTTGACCCGGTGCCCCGCTGTCAGGGACAGCACTTCCGCAGGCAGGCTCGAGGAGGAGGAGGAGACAGGTCTTGCCAGGGAAGAAGCAGCGAGATGGCCGGAAGCCGGAATGGCCCTATCTGCAATCCCTAGCTTCTGTATCAGTTCGGAAGTCGTGAACGTATATGTCACCGCCAGATTCGGCGTGATTTCCTGATCCCATGGGCTGGCCACACTACGAAGGTAAGGTACAGCCGCATTCCAGTAGTCTTCGGAATTTTCGGTAAAGCCTCCGCTGGAGGCGAAGAAGGACGCGGTGATCGGCTGTCCTTGATAGGTCATCACCACTCCGCGCGTCTCCCGGACCGCGCGGCGGATCTTGGCCAGCCCGGCGCTCTTGCCGCCGAGCGTCCACTCCCGTTCCAGTGCGGCCCGGGATACGTAAGCCTGATGGCTTACCGTATCCGTCACATTCGCGCCCGGAACGGGCACGCCACTGCTGTCGCCGGCCCGCAGGCGGCGGACAATAAAGGTGCGCGCCGCGACGGCTTGCGCTTTGAGCGCCTCCAGCTCAAAGTCCGCCGGCATCTCGGCCGCAACCACGCCGCTGACGTAGTCCTCCAGCGGCAATGTCTCTATTTGTCTGCTGCGCGACAAATAGACAGCGACCTTCGGCTGCGGGGCTTCCTCCGCTGCCGGACCCGGCCTCGCCGGGGAGGCTGTGACCTGCTGCGGCACAGCCGGGGGCACTGGTTGTCCCCCGCGCAGCAGGACAACGGCCATCGGCAGCAGCAGCCCCGCCAGCAGGGGCGCTGCGAGCCAGGCGGCGGGGGCCAGCCGCCTTAGCCGGGGCATCGTGCGCCGCGCGCGCAGGATACGGCGCGGGGGTTTGATTTTACGCCGCAGCAGATAGCGGTAATCTTTCATCTCTATGTCTCCTTCCGTCAGTCACCGTTGATTCTTATAGATATGAATTACGTGCAACTGCTAGAACGATATTCTAAGAGAAAGAGAGATCAACGAAAAAAGACCACCTGCAAATAGAGGTGGTCTTGAAGAGCTATGAATTGTGATTATACCCAGGTTGGCTGAACCTGAAAGCGGGGCTTAACCTCTTCGCTTTTGAAGGATTCGCTTCTAGAAGCTCCCGGTTTAGCAACCTCTTCCTTCACAGCCGTAGCAGCCGCTTCTGACTCTTCCATGGAAATCCGCCATATGTCCGCACCAAGTCCCGACAGTTTCTCAGCCAGATGTACATATCCACGATCGATATGATGGGTTCCGCTAACTTCTGTCGTGCCTTCTGCAACCAGTCCTGCCAAAATCAGTGCAGCGCCTGCACGCAGGTCTGTAGCGGTTACTTTGGCTCCGACCAATTCTGCATTGCCGGTTACGATCGCGGAACGTCCTTCTATCTTAATCTCAGCATTCATATTGTGGAATTCATCCACATGCATGAACCGGTTCTCAAATACCGTTTCGGTCACAACACTCGTGCCTTCCGAACGAAGCAATAACGCCATCATTTGTGATTGCATGTCGGTTGGGAAACCCGGATACGGCAATGTCTTCAAATCCACAGCCTTGAGAGGCTTGTCGCTGATAACACGAACACCGTTCTCATCCGGGATAATCGTCACGCCCATCTCTTCCATCTTGGCAATCACAGGACCGAGGTGGTCTGCAATTGCGCCTTCCACGTAGACATCGCCCCCTGTAATCGCAGCCGCCGCCATATAGGTACCTGCTTCAATACGGTCAGGAATAACATGGTGTCTGACGCCGTGCATGCGTTCTACGCCTTCAATGCGAATGACTCCGGTGCCCGCACCGCGCACGATACCGCCCATCCCGTTCAGATAGTTAGCCAAGTCCACAATTTCCGGCTCTTTTGCCGCATTCTCAATTACAGTTACGCCTTCGGCGAGTGCTGCCGCCATCATTATGTTTTCGGTCGCGCCGACGCTGGCTACATCCAGATATACCTTGGCCCCGCGCAACCGTCCGTTTATTTTCGCTTCAATGTAACCCTGGCCCAGACTAATTTCGGCACCAAGCGCCTCAAAGCCTTTTAAGTGCTGGTCGATCGGTCTTGTACCGATGGCGCAGCCGCCTGGCAAGGAAATACGTGTATGACCCAGTCGGGACAAAAGAGGGCCCATTACCAAAAAAGAAGCCCGCATTTTCCGCACCCATTCGTATGGTGCTTCACAGGAAGTAAGATTTCTGGCATCAACCTCAATGATATCGTTCTGGTATGTAACACCCGCACCCAGAGATTCCAATACTTTGCTGATTGTCATTACATCGTCTAGCGGAGGTGCGTCCACAATGACGCTGACTCCTTCTTCTGCCAATAGAGAGGCGGCTATGATCGGTAGTACGGAATTTTTTGCGCCGCTAACTTTCACGCTCCCGGTCAATCTGTTGCCACCGCGGACGATAAATTTGCTCATTTCGGTTTCCCTCCGCGTCCATTATTTCTTAAATTAAGGCTTAGTATGAAATTCTTATATTACCATTCCCTGACCTGCGCCCGAGGTGCGGGCACGCTCCTTAAACATCAGTGTTGACATAATAAAACCGTATTATTCGACACTTTTTTCACGGCTTTGGCCTAACAGAGATATAACCAAAGCACCTCTTGTTAAAACATGTTGCGAATCTGCCCGCTCCAGCCCAGATAATCCAGCAGGAACCCAGCCACAAAGTGTCCCAATACGATAGCCAGCAATAAATGCAGCAGTCTTGCCTGAGGGCTCTTGGGATATCTTATGACCAAATCGAGCTTAAGGTTCTGAAGTGCCCACCAAGATATTGCAACACAAAATAAAGATATGACCATAGAAACCAAACCACTGCTGCCGATTGAGCTTGACAACTCATCATATAGCCCTGTATCCATGTTAGCCCCCTGTGTATTAGGTTACTCGGAAATCGACTCTTATATCATACTTGCGTAGGGGAAAAGAATCCAGTACTTTTACGAATTTTTAAACATTTCAGACAATGTAAGCTGTAATGTTTACGAGATATTCACTTTCCCAACAAGAACGACTTTGGCGGCTATCCGCCAGAACGAACTGTTTAAGCGGGGAAAAGGACAACTGAAACTTTCTATATCTGCAAAAAAACGGCCAAGCCACAGGCTTGACCGTAATTGCTATTGTTGTCCTTTTCTGGTGGACACTTTGATCCGTGTAACGGCGCGCTGAAGCGCCAGCTCCGCACGGCGGTGGTCAATTTCATCCTGTTTGCTGCGGGCCTGAAGGCGGCGCTGTGCGCGCTCCTTCGCCGCTTCAGCGCGTTCAACATCGATTTCCGTAGGCAGCTCAGCACTTTCGGCCAGAACGGTCACCTTGTCTTTATGCACTTCCACGAACCCGCCATGAACAGCGATAGTAACTGTAGCACCATCCGCCTTGATGAACATTGGAGCAACCTGAAGTGGAGTTACAAGCGGAATGTGTCCCGGTAAAATACCCAGATCACCATCGGCACCCTTTACAGTCAAGCTGATAACCTGCTTGGAGTAGACAAGATGCTCCGGCGTGACAATTTCCAACAGAAAGGTATTCACTTTCATTCCTCCTCAGAGCTTTACGAAATCAAGCTCGCATCGAAAGCCATAGTTCAGGGTTACATCGTTTTCGCTTTTTCAACTGCTTCTTCGATTGTTCCTACGAACAGGAACGCTGCTTCCGGAAGATCATCATGTTTGCCTTCCAGAATTTCTTTGAAGCTGCGTACGGTTTCTTTGATAGGCACGTATTTGCCTTTGAAACCGGTGAATTGTTCAGCTACATGGAATGGCTGCGACAAGAACCGTTCAACCTTACGGGCACGGGACACAATGATTTTATCTTCTTCACTGAGCTCATCCATACCCAGGATGGCAATGATATCCTGAAGCTCGGTATAACGCTGCAGCAGCTGCTTAACACCCTGTGCCACGTCATAATGCTCCTCACCAACAATTTCCGGAGCCAGCATACGCGAACTGGATGCCAGAGGGTCTACAGCCGGGAAGATACCTTTTTCGGAGATCTTACGCTCCAGGTTGGTAGTTGCATCCAAGTGGGCAAACGCTGTGGCCGGAGCAGGGTCAGTGTAGTCATCCGCCGGCACGTAGATCGCCTGAATGGAGGTAACCGAACCTTTTTTGGTGGAAGTGATACGCTCTTGCAGCTGGCCCATTTCTGTTGCCAGAGTAGGCTGGTAACCTACGGCAGAAGGCATACGGCCAAGCAATGCGGATACTTCGGAACCCGCCTGGGTGAAGCGGAATATGTTATCGATAAAGAGCAGCGTGTCGCGGCCTTCTACATCACGGAAATATTCCGCCATGGTCAGTCCGGTCAGAGCTACACGAAGACGTGCGCCCGGCGGCTCATTCATTTGTCCGAATACCATTGCTGTCTTCTTGATAACGCCGGAATCGGTCATTTCATGATAGAGGTCATTACCTTCACGGGTACGTTCGCCAACGCCTGCGAATACGGAAATCCCGCCGTGTTCCTGGGCAATGTTGTTGATCAGTTCCTGAATCGTTACGGTTTTACCTACACCGGCACCGCCGAAGAGGCCGATTTTACCGCCTTTAGCGTAAGGGGCCAGCAGGTCGATAACCTTGATCCCGGTTTCCAGAATTTCAGCTTGTGTTGACAGTTCATCAAATGTCGGAGCCAGGCGGTGAATCGGATTTCTCTCCGCAACCACTTCGGCGCCGTTATCAATTGGATTTCCCAGTACGTTAAATACCCGTCCAAGTGTAGCTGTGCCAACCGGAACCGAAATCGGCCCTCCCTGATCATCTGCTTCCAAGCCCCGAACCAGACCGTCTGTGGAAGACATGGCAATACAACGCACCAGATTGTCACCCAGGTGATTGGAAACTTCCAGGGTCAAATCAATCGTGCGGCCGTTTGCCAGGCTGGTTACAATCTTGATAGCGTTGAAAATCTCGGGCAGCTGGCCGCGTTCAAATTCAATATCGACAACCGGACCCATAATGCTTACAACGCGTCCTTTGTTCATTATATTATTTCCCTCCTCGAAAGCTGTTGCATTAAAAAGAAATCACCGCACCGCATAAGTGGGATAAATCTCACTTATACGGCACCTGTTTCTTGTGAAAATATAAGCCGAAGAGTTTGGCTTCGCATATATTTTAAGACTGCGCGTTCGCTCCTGCCACGATCTCGGTAATTTCCTGCGTAATTGCGGCCTGACGGGCACGGTTATACGTAAGTGTAAGTTCTCCGATCATTTTTGACGCGTTCTTCGTTGCACTGCCCATTGCTGTCATTTTCGCACCCAGCTCACTGGCCTTGCCATCCAGAATAGCGCTGTAAATCAGCGTTTCTGCATACTTCGGAAGCAGTACTTCAAGCACGCCTTCAGCGGAAGGCTCATACTCGTACATTGCATGTAGGCCTTCTGCCTTCTTCTCATGCTCTACCGCTTCCATAGGCAGCAGCCTGTCAACGGTAGGGACTTGACTGATTGCATTCACAAAGCGGTTATAGCAGATGTACAGCTCGTCATAAACGCCTGTTTCAAACTGCTGCACCGCCGAGTAGGCAATCGACTTGATGTCGGCAAACTTCGGTGTATCGGAGAGCTCAGTAACTTCCTCCACGATCGGATATTCACGGCGGCGTAGAAAGTCACGGCCTTTGCGGCCGATAACGAACAGAGCATACTCATCTTTAGACTTGTGGCGCTCCGCGAGCAGCATGGTCACTTTACGCAGAATATTCGCGTTGTATCCGCCTGCCAGACCTCTGTCGGAGGTCACAATCAGATACGCGGTTTTCTTCACAGGACGGCTGACCAGCATGGGATGCGTAGCACCCTGTGAGCCGGAAGCAATACTGGCTACGACCTCTTTCAGCTTTTCTGAATAAGGACGGGCAGCTTCTGCCTTTTCCTGCGCTTTGCGCAGCTTGGAGGCGGCAACCATCTCCATGGCTTTAGTGATCTGTCTGGTGTTCTGAACGCTCTTGATTTGACGTTTAATATCACGCATGCTTCTTGCCATGATTTCACCACCTTAGAGCTTTGACGAAGTCAAAGCTAACTTCGTAAGCATAATCTGAGCTTTGACGATAATCAAAGCTCCATTTGTAAGCATATTTCAGTGCTTTGGCTAGGCCAAAGCCCGGTTTGAAACATCCATAGAATGACTGTAATGCTTAGCTGGTCGCGAAGCCTCTTTTGAACTTGTCGATAGCTTCCTTAAGGGCAGCTTCGTTATCAGCAGTCAAATCCTTGGTGTCGGTAATGGATTTAGCAATTTCAGCCGCATTGCTGTCTACATAAGCCAGGAATTCCTTCTCAAAACGTCTAACGTCTTTGACTGGAATATCATCCAAATGGCCTTTGACAGCGGTATACAAGCTGATAACCTGATGCTCAACGGAGAGCGGCTGGTTAACGCCCTGTTTCAGGATCTCCATCATGCGCGCACCACGGTTCAAACGGGCCTGCGTAGATTTATCTAGATCGGAACCGAACTGGGAGAACGCCTGAAGTTCGCGGTATTGGGCCAAATCCAGACGAAGTGAGCCGGCAACCTTCTTCATCGCCTTGATCTGTGCCGAACCACCTACACGGGATACAGAGATACCCACGTTGATCGCCGGACGCTGACCGGAGTTGAACAGATCGGATTCCAGGAAGATTTGACCGTCCGTAATCGAAATTACGTTCGTAGGAATATACGCCGATACGTCAGAGGCCTGTGTTTCAATGAATGGCAGAGCGGTTAATGAACCTCCGCCAAGCTCATCGCTAAGCTTAGCCGCACGTTCCAGCAAACGGGAATGCAGATAGAATACGTCACCAGGGAACGCTTCGCGGCCCGGTGGACGGCGGAGCAGCAAGGACAATTCGCGATAAGCAGAAGCTTGCTTCGAAAGGTCATCATAGATAACAAGAACGTGTTCGCCTTTGTACATGAAATATTCGCCCATTGCGCAGCCTGCGTATGGAGCGATATACAGCAGCGGTGAAGGCTCGGAGGCCGACGCGGTTACAACAATTGTATAATCCAGCGCGCCGTGGCGGCGAAGGGTTTCAACAACCTGTGCTACTGTAGATTGCTTCTGGCCGATGGCAACATAGATACATTTCATGCCATTGCCTTTTTGGTTGATAATCGCATCAATAGCGATTGCAGTTTTACCTGTTTGACGGTCACCGATGATGAGCTCGCGTTGTCCGCGGCCGATCGGCACCATCGCATCGACGGCCTTAAGACCGGTCTGCATAGGCTCATGCACCGATTTACGGTCGATAACGCCTGGTGCATTGTTTTCCACCGGACGGAATTCCGTTGTTGCAATTGGACCCTTGCCGTCAACCGGCAGACCCAGTGCATTCACTACACGGCCCAGCAGGGCTTCGCCTACGGGAACCTGCATAATTTGTCCTGTACGTTTTACTTGATCGCCTTCACGAATTTCCGTGTACTCACCCAGGATAACAACACCGACGTTGCTTTCTTCCAGGTTGAGAGCCATGCCCACTACTCCGTTGGAGAACTCCAGCAGTTCCCCTGCCATCGCGTTTTCCAGACCGTAGACACGGGCGATACCGTCGCCGACTTGAATGACGGTGCCGATTTCGGCCACTTCGATTTCGGCTTTATATTGCTCAATTTGACTTTTGATCAAACTGCTGATCTCTTCAGGTCTAATGCTCAATATCCTCACCCCTATCTTCTATGCTTATCATTAAAAGATTTCTCAAGACGCGCAAGTTTGCCGGACAGGCTGCCGTCATACAGCGTATCGCCGATGACGACCTTGAGTCCGCCAAGCAAGCTTTTATCAACCACATTTGTGATACGGATATTCCGGCCCGACAAACGGCCGAATTCCTCGGCAACCTGGGTTAGCTCGCTACTACTGAGCGAATAGGTTGAATAGACGGTGGCATCTGCCAGACCAAGACTATCTCCTTCAATCTTGATATAGCTGTCCAGCAGATCCGGAAGGATATCCATTCTGCCCCGCTTCATCAGGATTTCCAGAGTGTTGATAACCGCCCCCGACAGCTTGCCTTCCAACGCTCTTTTCAGCACGGCAAGCTTGTCTTCACCGGAGATTCGCGGAGAGCTGATAAATCTCTGCAGCTCTGTATCCGAATTCAGCGCAGTAACCAGGCTTTTCAGATCCTCTTCGATTTCCAGGGTCTGCCGCTCTTCAAAAGCAACCTCGAACAATGCCTTCGCATATCTTTTGGCGACTATCGTATCCCGACTCATGACCGGCCTCCGACCTCTTTGAGGTATTGGTCAACAAGCCCTTCTTGCGCAGGATCGGTGCTGATTTCCTTTTGAAGCAGCTTGGAAGCAATCTTGACGGATGCCGCTCCGAGCTCGCTGCGCAGTTCTTCTACCGCTTTGTTCTTCTCGTTCTGGATGTCACGTACGGCTTCATCCTTGATCCGGGAAGCCTCAACCTTAGCCGACTCGATCAGCTGCTCGGTCTGCTTGCTGCTGGTCTGTCTGGACTGCTCGATGATTTCAAGAGCTTCTTTACGTGCAGTTTGAAGCGCCTGTTTCTGTTCTTCAACATAAGAGACTGCCTGTTCGCGGGTCTGGGCTGCTTCATTCATCTGCTGCAGTACTAGCTCACGGCGTTTCTCCATCACAGAGAACAAAGGCCCGAAAGCATATTTGTTCAGCAGGAAATACAGGGCTAGGAACGCAATCAGCGCCAGTACAAGAGATGTGATTGAAAAATGCAATTAAGGTCACTCCTTTCCGGGTAAACATTCTGTATGCTTCTTATTTCCGTTTTTATTTCCGTTTCAGTTCAAAAAAGAAAGCGTGGAGGGCCAAGGCCTTCCCCGCCGAGTTGATCAAAGCATGTATTAAGAACCTGCACCTGCGTAGAAAATGAATGCCAATACGACACCGATAATCGGCAGGGCCTCTACCAGAGCGACACCAATGTACATTGTTGTTTGCAGTGTTGCTCTAGCTTCCGGCTGACGAGCGATACCTTCTACTGTCTTGCTTACAATCAGACCGTTACCAATACCTGCGCCAAGCGCGCCCAAACCTACCGCGATTGCTGCCGCGATGTATGCCATAACTCCCATTAGTGAAATCCTCCTTAAAATTGTGTTTTACTATTTAAATATAATTAAAAATCAGACGTACTTGCGTGCGCCGTGACTGTGTAGCTAGCTAGTGCTCCTCATGAGTATCGATAACCTGCGAGATGTACAAGAAGGTCAGCATGACGAAAACAAACGCCTGAATCGATCCTACAAAGATACTAAAGCCCTGCCATACCATTAGAAGCGGTATAGAGGCAATTCCTCCTATAATACCTGTGGATCCCAGCTTGACCAGTTGTGCAATCAGCACTTCACCCGCAAAGATGTTACCGAATAGACGCATGCCGTGCGTCAGCAGTTTGGAGAACTGCTCAATGAGGTTAATCGGCAAGAAAACGGCAAACGGCTGTAAATAGTGCTTAAGATAACCCTTTGTATTCCGGGTCAATCCCAGGAAGTGCACAAGCACAAAAATCAGTCCAGCCAAGCCCATCGATACGGAAGCATCCGCTGTAGGGGATTTCCACCATGTGACTCCAACTTCAACTTCTTTGCCAGGATTTGCGGCCTCTACCTTGTGAATCTCTTCCACTACATTAACAAGCTGATGTCCAAAGAACGTCGCTTTGTTCACATCGTGGTATTCAGTCACAATACCAAACGGTAGGCCAAGCATGTTCCCTACAAAGATGAACAGGATTAATGTAAGCCCCAGGCCGAGAAACGGCTTGCCTTTCTTCAAATCCATGGTGCTGGACATCATGCCCTGTACAAATTCAACGAGCCACTCCATAAAATTTTGCAGCTTGCCCGGATTCTCCACAGACAAATTACGTGTGGCCAGACGAGCCAGGACAAAAACTATAGTGCAGGTAACAATCAGCATCAATATGATTGAAAGGTCGAAATCAAGTCCTCCCACCTCAATCATTGGCGATATGTGCATTTTTCTCCCCCCTTTCTATTTAGCATGATGTTTGTCTTCATTTAATACCATTATGAATCCTATAATAGGAAGGATAAAATAACCGGTTACCAGACTGGCGCATACAGCGATCTCATTAAAGTAATGAGGATACTCAATCGCGAGCACAATTGCCAAAATAGAAGTAGCGATCCGAAAGCCAAAGCCCAGTGTAGCCCGGCCTTTGCGTTCTCCAGATGCCGATTTGGCGATATTCATGATCTTGCGGGCCATGTAAAAAATGTTGAAGCAGCTGACAGAAGCGCCAAGTACAACACCATGGAACACTGTGCGGCGGTGGGGCATGATCTCCGCGATAACGAGACATGCAATTACAATTCCCGCTATGCTGAAGAGCATTAATTTATTCATTTTTGACGGATCAGTCATCGGTATCCCTCGTCACTTTCTTGATAAGACTTACAATACTGAAAGCTCCGGACAGCAGACCGAAAAGAACACCTATACCCACCCACAGCCCAAGGTTTCCCCACATATTGCCAAGCCATCTTCCCAGCAAATATCCACCAATTGTACATCCGGCAAGATCGATGCCGATAGCACTGACAAGACCCGCCGCTTGAAATGATTTTCTCAGCTTTTGGTTGTCATTATTTGACTGCCCAGGCTCTTTCATTCTATCCCGTCCTCGGAATTCCAATTCATTTTACTGAATGTTACAATACTTTGTCAATCCAGCGAAAAATGTGGACTTTTCGGATGAAAATATGAAAATAATCACAGCAAAACATTCCAAAACCATATAAACCGTACAGTTTCACTGTATGTTGGTTTTGGTTATTTGAGAAGTTCATTTTCCATGCCATCTGACTGTTTTGTGAACATTCTGTGAAACTCTTCCGGACGTTCCTGGACCACACCGAAATGATGTAAAATCGCATTGACAATTCTCTCGGAGGCTTTACCGTCTCCATACGGGTTGGCGGCCCGGCTCATCGACTGATAGAGGTCCTGATCAGTCAAAAGGGCATGTGTCCGTTGATACACCTTCTCCTCGTCCGTCCCCACAAGCTCCAGTGTTCCGGCTTCGATCCCTTCCGGGCGCTCGGTGGTATCACGCAGCACAAGCACAGGAACTCCAAAGGAGGGAGCTTCCTCCTGCAGGCCGCCGGAATCGGTTAATATCAGGTGGGTATGCGGATAAAAATTATGCAGGTCAACGACATCCAGCGGATCAATCAGCTTGATTCTAGGGTGTCCGCCGAGTATCTCATGTGCCGGTTCCTTGACTGCCGGACTCGGATGCACAGGATAAACTATGGCTACATCTTCAAATTCATCAGCGATTCTTTTGACAGCACGGAAAATATGACGGTGCGGTTCGCCTTGGGATTCTCTGCGGTGCGCCGTCATTAAAATAAGTCGTTTTCCTGAAGCAAAATCCAGCACAGGATGCCGGTAGTCCGGCTGTACGGTATATTGAAACACATCGGTTACGGTGTTGCCTGTGATATAAATACTTGATTCTTTTTTGTTCTCGTGTCTCAGATTGCCTGCCGACCAGTCAGTCGGAGCAAAGTGCAGGTCTGCAAGAACTCCTGTCAACTGACGGTTCATTTCTTCAGGATAAGGGGACAGCTTGTTCCAGGTCCGAAGTCCTGCTTCCACATGGCCTACCTGAATTTGCTGCAGGAACGAAGCGTAGCTGGCAAGGAAGGTGGTAAGAGTATCGCCATGCACCAGCACAAGGTCTGGCTTAGCTTTCCGAAGCACCGGTTCCAGCCCCTCCAGCACCCGAATGGTAATTTCGTTCAGCGTCTGGCGGTCCTTCATCACATCCAGATCATAATCAGGAGTGATTCGGAAGACCTCAAGCACCTGGTCCAGCAGTTCGCGGTGCTGCGCTGTTACGCAAACCACGGATTCAATGTGTTCGGGATGTCTGGCAAGCTCCAGAACCAAAGGCGCCATTTTGATCGCCTCGGGGCGAACTCCGAAAATCGTCATCACTTTAATTTTGGACATAACCCCCACCCTCTCTTCAAAATACTTAAGTATTTTCTTTGTTCTATACTACTGTTACTTAATTATGTTTACTTGGTTCCATACAGACGGTCACCGGCATCCCCGAGTCCCGGAACAATATAGCCGTGATCATTCAGATGGTCATCCAGCGCAGCTACATAGATATCAACATCGGGGTGGGCAGCTTGTACAGCAGCAACACCTTCCGGAGCCGCAATCAGGTTCATCATCTTGATCTGTGTGCATCCGCGGTTCTTCAGCGAAGTGATAGCGGCAATGGCGGAGCCGCCTGTTGCGAGCATCGGGTCGATAACAATCAATTCACGCTCCTGAACATCCGTAGGAAGCTTAATGTAATATTCAACCGGTTGAAGGGTTTCGGGATCACGGAACAATCCAACATGGCCTACCTTGGCAGCAGGCAGCAGCTTCAGTACGCCTTCAAGCATTCCCAGTCCAGCCCGCAGAATCGGGATCAGGCCCAGCATTCTTCCGGAAATCACTTTGCTCTCCGTTTCTGCTACAGGCGTCTGCACAGTAATGGTCTCGAGTGGAATATCACGCGTAATCTCATATGCCATAAGTGTAGCGACTTCATCAACATGCTCTCTGAACTCTTTCGTGTTCGTCCGCACATCGCGAATAAATGTTAACTTGTGCTGAATCAAAGGATGATCGCAAATCACCAATTTTCCCATTCTTGTCCCTCCGGTAATTGTAAGTCTTATTTATAGCCGTAGAAAGCGCTTTTGCTTCTCCCCTGGCTAAATCTTGTCTATTATATCATCACCCGAGGTGTATTTCACCTAGGAAGGACTGGTTCTGAAGAACGGAATTACATTTGCTGCTGCATAGCTTTGCCGAAAAGGCTATAAACTGTATCTTTCTGTACAAAAAACAAATCCGCCTTAGTTTATGCTCTTTTATTCAAATCATACTTTTCACATTTTTTTCACTTATTTCGTTGAAAATTCCATGAACTTTCATGAATTTTTCATGAGTATTTTCGACAAAACAACGGAAGTAAATGTGAACATTATGCAACAACTCTAATCGATTCACAACTTCTAAGAGAACTGCAGGTTCGGGAAGACCACTATATACAAACATGCACACATGCAGTTTTCAAATATCATATCCTTCATTTAGGTATATCCATACCATTTCACAAGTGGAAACGTCTACACTGTCCTTCTAAAGCCTTATGCTTCCGAAGCAGCGACCCTCCGGTATCGCTTTCGGGTATCCGTTTCAGCGGGAAAGAGAAGATTCATTATTGCGTGAAACCTATGCGTTCTTATCTTTTAAAAAAAGCCTCTACAGCACCGGGCATCACCGATGTCTGTAAAGGCTTTTGAAACAACAGGCCGGGAATGTGGCTCCAGCCGTTGCCTTTTGTTTAGTATTGAAGACCTGGATAGATTGGGTATTGCTCAGTCAGTGCAGCGACTTCACGGGCAGCCTCAGAGAGGTTACCTTCATCAGCAGGATTCTTCAATACGTTGGCAATAATGCGGCCAATGGTAACCATCGCCTGCTCGTCCATTCCGCGCGAGGTGACTGCAGGTGTACCAATACGGATTCCGCTTGTCACAAAAGGGCTGGTAGGATCAAACGGAATAGCATTCTTATTAACCGTGATACCGATAGAATCGAGAACCTTCTCTGCATCCTTGCCAGTGATATTGAGATTGCGGGTATCAAGCAGCATCAAGTGGTTGTCAGTTCCGCCGGATACAATGTTAACTCCCTCACCAATCAATGTTTCTGCCAGCACCTTGGCGTTCTTTACCACATTCTCGGCGTAGGTTTTGAATGAAGGCTGAAGAGCTTCACCAAAGGAAACCGCCTTGGACGCAATCACATGCATCAGTGGTCCGCCTTGTGAGCCCGGGAATACGGCCTTATCGATCGCCGCTGCCCAAGGCTGTCTGCAGAGAATCATACCTCCGCGGGGACCGCGCAGGGTTTTGTGTGTGGTTGTGGTTACAAAATGGGCATGCGGAACGGGACTTGGGTGAAGACCGGCCGCCACCAGTCCGGCGATATGGGCCATATCCACCATGAACAACGCGCCTACATCGTTCGCTATAGAGCCCAGGGCTTCAAAATCGATCGTACGGGGATACGCGCTTGCTCCGGCAACAATCAATTTCGGACGGTGTTTGAATGCAGCCTTGCGTACTTCATCATAATCAATCAGGAAGGTATCTTCCTGCACACCATAAGCCACAAAATTATACAAAAGGCCGGAAGCATTCACAGGGCTGCCGTGTGTCAGGTGGCCGCCATGCGCCAGGTTCATCCCCAGAACGGTATCGCCGGGATTCAGCGCAGCAAGATATACCGCCATATTAGCTTGGGCACCGGAGTGCGGCTGTACATTGGCATGATCGGCACCGAAGAGCTGCTTGGCACGGTCACGGGCCAGATTCTCTACGATATCCACATCTTCACAACCGCCATAATACCGTTTGCCGGGGTAACCTTCGGCATATTTATTCGTGAGCACAGAACCCATCGCTTCCATTACGGCTTCGCTGACGATATTCTCCGAGGCAATAAGCTCAATGTTGGCACGCTGACGGCTCAGTTCCAGTCCCATCGCTTCCAGTACTGCAGGGTCACTCTTACGCAATTGTTCCATGATTCTTATTTCCTCCCTAGTGCTCTTTAGTTTATGTTGTGTAAAGTCAAACTCCATATTCAGTGGCATGCCGGTAAAATACACCTGTCTGTCCACTATTTAAAGATTTCAGGCGTACTAATCGCAATTGCCTGTTCCGCTGGTCTCCGGAGTACGGTAAACCGCACGTTCCCCGCCGATCAGCGGAGGTCTGCTCCAGGCTGCATTCACCCGGGCCGAACCAATGTAACGCAAGCTTGGCCGGAAAGGCACCGCTACCCGGCGCAAGTGCATGCCGATCAGCGTCTCGCCAATATCAATGCCGGCATGGGCTTCCACCGTTTCCGCAAGGACCGGATCGGCCATCGAACGATAAGCAGCCGCAGCCATAGAACCGCCGGCTCCCGGTATCGGCACAGCCGATACTTCCCTAAGCCCCAGCTTCTCCAGCAATGAACGCTCCATGACCAGCGAGCGGTTCAAATGCTCGCAGCACTGGTATACCGGATGAAATCCTTTCTCCCCAGCGACCTGAACAATCCCCTCTAGCAGCTGCTGCGCCACTTCCAGCGCACCACCGGTACCAATACGGACCCCGGCTACCTCGCTTGTGCTTGCACCAACGACTAGGATTTTACCGGGTCCCAGATTTCCGGCTTCTGACAGCTCCCGTACTACAGCAGCGGTTGCAGCCGTTAAAGAAAGCTCTGCTCCCGCCGGTTGACCGGCATCACCGGATTGATAGCCGGATGCCGGATTCGCCCGTGAGTCCTGCTTCATGACTTGATTCATCACTTCTGCCTCCCTCAAGCAAGTAGAAACTGAACTTAACTGCAGTCCTGCATTTTAAACAAAAAAGAGCAGTCCGCAACCTACTGCGGATGTGCTCTTTTGCCCAGGCGACCGGCCGTTTATTCCAGTGCTCCATCGTGGTTTGATCCACATCTGTCGCCAGTTACACCGGAACCGGATAATATTTAATTTTATTTTAAAGGAATGGCTGCAAAAAATCAACCACCATTACAAGCGGCGTAAGGACTCCAGTTTATCCAGAAGACTGTACAGTGCTGTACGGATCTCAGCAGCGGCCAGCTCGTAATCTTCCCTGGGACCTCCAAAAGGATCGGAAATATCAAAGCTTGGAATCCGTTGACGGATTTCGATGATCCGCTGCAAATCAGCGGATTTCGGCTCTGCTCCCAGTGCAAGACTAAGCTCGGCATCCGCATACAGGCTATCCAGCTCGCGGATATCTGCGTTCACGGCTTCTTCATCGTAGACATATTCTTTTAGCGTATATGTCTTCGCAACAGCCTCTGGAAAATACTGCAGCAAGTGGCGTTTGTGGCCTCCCGTGAGGGTAAGCACCAAATCTGCCCAGGCTACTGTCTCTCCGCTCAACTGCGTGGACTGGATATGATCATGGACTCCTTCGTCCCGCAGAATCGCCGCGGCATGTCTGGATATGGAAGTACCGGAAATGGCGGAAACGCCTGCAGACCGCACTTCCACGTCGATTCCCCGCTCCTTCGCAAGCTTCCGGAGAAGCCCCTCAGCCATAGGACTACGGCACGTATTGCCTGTGCAGACGAATAAAATATGCAGCATACTTTCCACCTCCATCAACGAATAAATTGAGTTATAGAATATTGTTGTGCCGTTATTGTATCAAAAGATGAACAGTAAGCCAAACGCAAGCAGGATTCCCCCGCCCAGCGCCTCCCCGTAATCACCAAGTCCACGGCTGACTCTCCTTCCCAGCAGCAGGCCGGAAATCGACATCAGACCCCCGCAGGCCCCAAAGGCGAGCACGGTTAACACTATGCTATTCACAAACATCCCAAGGGAAACCCCTACCGAAAATGAATCTATACTCACACTGAGCGAAATCAGCAGCATCCCCCAGAAATTGCGGTGATCCACAGGATTACTCCGGGTATGCTCTGTCCGAAAAGAATTGAATACCATGTGTCCGCCGAGCAGTACCAACAGCCCTCCGGCTGCATAGGTGGTAACTTGTCCTAGGAAATGTCCCACATAGCTGCCGGTGAACAACCCAAGCAGGGGCATCAGCACATGAAAAAAAGCAATCAAGAGACTGAGCTGCAGCACATGCAAAAGACGGATGCCCTTCATCCCGATGCCTACACCGAGTGAAAAAGCGTCCATCCCCAGTGCGATTGCCATAATGGCTATCGTCACTATCTGGCCCCAGCCAGCATATACTCCCCCTATGTCCATGCCCATACCCCCAAAGTCCGAAAGTCTTGTACCACAACCATATGCGGACAAGGGGGGATTCATGACTGTAGCACGCTGTCCGCACGGAGAGTACAACATAGGAACTTTAACAGTCAGGGTATACGGCAATGAAGCCACCCGAGGGTTATCCCGCGTCGACGACGGTTCCGCCGGCGGCTTTCATCAGCCGGTTCATGATGGCTAAGCCGAGGCCGGTATCCGGGCAGGCCTCGGCCAGAATGTAGGTGGCTCCCGCTTCATCGAAGCGCCGCAGCGCGGCATACAGGGAGCGCGCCCCTTCCTCCGGCGAGGCCAGCGAGCCGAGGGAGACCACGCAGGCGGCCGCGTTGGCGGGATACAGGGCCCTATGCTCCTCGAAGAGGAGCAGGCCCGTGATCTCGCCGGCGCGCTGCGCCGCCTGCAGCAGATCCACAGCGGCTTCCGCCACGCGCTGCGCGGAAGCCCCGCGCACTACGCCAAGCGCTCCGCGCGGGGCGTAGTGCGTGTACTTCATGCCCGGCGCGCGCGGAGCCGGGCTATTGTCCCCGGCGGCATGCGCCGCGCCGGGGGAATATCCGGAAGCGACCGCAGGTGCTTCCGCAGGGTCCGTGGACGGGCCGGGGGCCCCGGCAGCAACGTCCACGGCAGGGGCCGGGGCCGGGGTGACGGCCCCGGGACCAAGCACCGCCGCGAGCTGCTCGGCGGTGATGCCGCCGGGACGCAGCACGGCGGCCGTCCCGTCCGGCTGCACCTGCACGACGGTCGACTCCAGGCCGACTCCGGCCGCGCCGCCGTCAAGCACCCCGCCGATGTATCCGGCGAGGTCCTCTAGCACATGGGCGGCCAGCGTTGGACTCGGCCGCCCGGAGCGGTTGGCGCTGGGGGCAGCCACCGGGCAGCCTGCTGCGCGGATCAACGCCAGCGCGAGCGGATGATCCGGCATGCGCACGCCGACTGTATCCAGACCCGCTGTCACCAGTGGGGACAGCACGCCTGGCCGGACCGGCAGCACAACAGTTAGCGGACCCGGCCAAAAAGCATCGATCAGCGCGGCCGCGGAAGGGTGTACCTCTGTCACCAGCCCGTCCAATTCGCTCCGCTCGGCAATGTGCACGATCAGCGGATTGTCGGAAGGCCGCCCCTTTGCGGCAAAAACCGCTTCTACTGCAGCCGTGCTGCGCGCGTCCGCTCCCAGTCCGTACACCGTCTCGGTCGGGAACGCGACGGTACTTCCTTCTCGCAGCAGAGCTGCTGCCTCTTCAATGGCTTCCCGGTCTGCCGTGCTCTGGGGATAAGGAGCGCAATCCGTACCCATTGGTCCTGCCGGAGACAGCTTCCAATAGCGGGTAGATTCGATATGGCCGCTGCGGCGCTGGACCGCAAACGAGGAATCTTGAGGTTTTTTCATTTTCATCACAAGCTTTCTACATAGGGTGACTTTATAGCCTCAGCATGTAAAGCCTTATATATAAACTCTTATAAGTTCAACAAAAGCGGCCCCACCAGGTGGCGCCGCAGGAAATCTGATTCAGTTCACACTATATCGTAACATAGGCCGTTATAGATTCATATAATCTCAGCTGAATAATCCGCTGATCCAGCTCCATAACTTCTCCAGCAGCTCCCAGAAGAAGAACCGCACCTTCGGCGTTTCCGCTTCCCCGCTTGCAGCGGATACCGCTGTATTCACAGAAGCTGTGGTTACCGCCCCTTGATCCGCTGTCTTCACTTTGGCTCCCTCTCCAGCTGCTGCGGCCAAGGCGGTCTTAGCTTTGGCCGCGGCAGGTGCCGCTGCATCCCCGGACCCTGCATCGATGAAGCACAGCGGCGGAAACAGCACGCACCACCAGTTCTGTCCCTTGCCGGCGCCCAGCGTGATGCGCACCGCTTCATACTCTCCGGCCGGATAGACCTTGCCGCCGTACATTTTGGTCGGAAACGGGACGACACCCAGCTCTACGTTATAGCCATATTCTATCCCCCGCTTATTCAGCTCCCGAGCCACCAATGCATTCAGTTCCGGCAAATGGCTCCGGATCAGCGTCCGGGCCTGTTCCAGACTCTGCGGATCTTCCAGCAGAGCCACCCACTGGTTCATCTGGTCGACTACACTGTCGCGGATCTGGCGTTTGACGAGCTGATCACCCGCCGCATCCGAATTCGCCAGAATGCGCAGCCGGATCGAATCCTGCGGAATGGACATCTCCGCTACAGCCGCATCGGTTTTTTGTCCTTCCCAGGCCATCATAAGAACCATAAAAAAACAAATTAAAATGGCAGTATACTTAAAAGTTACCCGTAGCGAATCCTGTTTTCCAGTCTTGTTCCGTTCCATCTCCAGCAGCCCCTCTCCCTCAAAAATGCTTATGTCCCCAGTATGCCCGGGAAGGAGAGTCTGCAAACCTATCAATCTATGAATTATACAGGTTTCAGAAATGTACTACCGGCGCTGGCAGGTCTTCCTCTACATCCTGGCCATACAGCAGCACACTCATCGCAATGCCCATACTGGCCATATTAATTAATACAGAGGTCCCGCCATAGCTGATGAACGGCAGCGTTATTCCGGTTAGCGGCATTAGGCCGATGTACGCGCCGATGTTCTCAAGAATCTGATACAGCAGCATGGCTACAATCCCGATGATCAGATAAGGTCCGGCGCGGTCTCTGCATTCCAGGGCGATCAGAATCATTCGGTGGATGAGAATAAAAAACAGCAGCAGCAGCAGTGCCGCTCCCACGAAACCGAACTCTTCGGCAATCTGGGCAAAGATCGCATCTGTATACAACACTGGTATTTTACCAGACTGTACCGAACCGCCCTTCATATAGCCTTCCCCGCTGAGCCCGCCTGAGGCAATGGCTATTTTGGCATTGCGCGTCTGATAGCTGTCGTCGCTGCTTGCCAGCTCTGGCACCAGCCAGGGGTCGAAGCGGGCCACAAAGTGCTTGCGGCCAATAGTATCACTGAGGAAATGGGTCATCTGCTCATGATAGTTAATGTAGCTGAAAATAAATCCTCCCACCGCAACGCCCCCAACAATCAGTCCAATCAGCGCATGAGACCATTTAATCCGGCCAATCCACAGCAGACCGAGCAGGATGACCATATAGCTTAGCGCGTTGCCCAGGTCGTTCTGGCTGATGACGATCACAAACGGCAGCAGCGCAATCATACTGAGCGGCACGACATCCCGCCAGAACTGAAGCTCATTTTTATTTTTGCGGACCAGCAGTGCAGCCAGCACGAGGATTAGAATCAGCTTGAACAGCTCCGCCGGCTGAACACTTAATCCCCCTACCTCCAGCCAGCCCCGTGCACCGTACTTTACCGTCCCAAAAAGGCTGACCACCACCAGAATCACTACGCCCAGCATATAGATATAATGTGCATACTTGACCAGAAGACGATAATCAAACAGGGACAATCCGAAGAACACAACAAAGCCCAGCCCGTACCACTTCAGCATCTGAATGTGCAGCCCGTCGTCATCTCGTCCGTGCGTGACACTATATATCGATAAAATACTGACGACCATCAGCATAAGCAGAACAACGACGATGACACCATCGATCTTTTTGAACCTCTGCAGCATGGAGCTAGCCCCTAACTGTACATGGAATCGGTTTCCCGCTGGAGCACCCATTCAGAAGAAACCCGTTAATTTCCATTTTAAAGCATGCTGCAATACAAATACAATTTCTAGAAGCCGTCTATATAATCCCTGGTGTGGCATCAAGACCATCACTGAAATATAAAAAACCGCCGGAGCCCGTCATCAGATGGGCTTCAGCGGTTTCATGTATATCTTTCAAACAGCTATCCCTGCTTCGCAGGAGAGGCATATAAAGACGGATTCGGCAGATCCTCTTCCACTTCCTGACCATGCAGGCGGACACTCATGACCAGGCCGATGCTGGCCATATTGATCATCAGTGAGGTTCCCCCGTAGCTAATGAACGGCAGAGTAATACCGGTCAGCGGCATCAAGCCGATAAAAGCACCAATATTCTCGAAGATCTGGTACAGCATCATGGCTACAATGCCTACAATCAGGAAGGGCCCGCCCCGGTCCTTGCACTCCAGTGCTATCAGAATCATCCGGTGAATCAGTATGAAATAGAGCAGCAGTACCAGCGCCGAGCCAACGAAGCCGAATTCCTCAGCAATCTGCACAAAAATGGAATCGGAATAGGTGTAAGGCACCCGGTCCGTCTGCACGGAGCTGCCCTTCATGTACCCCTCACCACTCATGCCTCCTGAGGCGATGGCCAGCTTGGCATTTTTGGTATGGTAGCTTGCTTTGGCAGTCGCTTCATTAGGGACCAGCCACGGGTCAAAGCGCTCCACCCAGTGGGAGCGTCCGATATCGGTAAGGAAATTCTTGATTTCATCATGGTAGTGAATGTAGCTTATAATCCCCCCGGCTGCCGTCCCGCCTATCACCAGCAATCCGATCAGCGCATGGGTGAACTTGATATTGCCGATCCATAGCAGGCCAATCAGGATGATGATATAGGAAAGGGCATTACCCAGGTCATTCTGGCTGATGACGATCAGGAACGGCAGTATGGTGAGCAGTCCCAACGGAACGACATCCCGCCAGAACAGCAGCTTGTTTTTGCGCTTACGTACAAGCATGGCCGCCAGAAAGAGAATCAAAATCAGCTTAAAGAGCTCCGCCGGCTGAAGGCTGAACCCTCCGAGCTTAATCCAGCCCTGGGCTCCGTTCTGCTCCTTGCCGATGAAGCTGACCAGCACCAGAATCCCTATTCCCGCGATATACACATAGAGTGCATATTTCACGAGCAAACGATAATCCACAAAAGTCAGGCCGATAAAAGCGATGATGCCCAGTACATAGAACTTGATCATCCGGAGATGTGCCCCATCCAGCTTATCCCGCCCATGCGTGACGCTGTATATGGAAAAAATGCTGACGACCATCAGCAGCAATAGAATGATTACAATGACACCGTCGATCTTTTTAATCTTCTGAAGCATATTCTGTCTCCTTACTCCGTACTGGGTCTTCTGAATTCCTGTCTGCACCGAAGGCCCGTCCATTCTATTGTAAAGGAAGGGGCAGCAAAAATACAATTTTACACGAGGATCGTTCTGCTCCACTGAACGGATGTCCGCCCAACCCATAGAGTTAGTTCATATTAGAACGTAACATATCTGGTAACAGGTAACACGAATGCCTTACTTTCACCGCACTTAATAGTATATATAAGCTACATTTAGCTGCAGCGGCACGGCCCTCCCTTTTTTATCCCGGGGATTCACCGAATTGCAAGGTAAGATTCTTAAGTTCACTCTATATAGTGGAAAAAGTAAAACTAAATCAGCGGTAATCGGCTTCCGTAACGTCATTAGTGGGAATAAGTAGAATTAATCTGGATATTTAGAGTGAATAGCCTTGATTCATCCAAAATAAGTGGAGGAATTCCCACTAACTGTCGCCTTGAGAGGGATACCTGCTGGATAAGTGGAGAAATTCCACTTCACTATCAGCAGTTAATACTCTTAAAGTTCTATTCTTACAGACAGAAGATAAACTACAGGAGATATCTTGTCTCCGGCTTGTCCAGCCTTCCTTAGCAGCCTTGTACGGCGCGGGGATTGACCGTGTGAAGGGCAATCACCAGCAGCAAATAGCACTTGGCCGTTCTAGCGCGCTATCCCCAGCACATGGCGGGGGATGCCCGTGAGATCATCGATCGTGATGATCTCGTTCCAGTGGCCTGCCGCCCGCAGCAGGCCGGCCACTTGCCCGGCCTGACCCTGGCCGAGCTCGAAGCCGACCAGGCGCGGTGGCGCCGGAAGCAGCGCCAGCTGTTCCATCATGCGGCGGTACGGGTCCAGCCCGTCGTCGCCGCCATCCAGAGCGGTGCGCGGCTCATGGTCGCGCACCTCACGCTGCAGCCCGGCGATGTCCGCGCCGGGAATATACGGCGGGTTGGAGACGAGAATATCCGTCTCCATCCCCGCAAACGGCTCGAGCAGGTCGCCGAGCCGCAGGTCCACTGCCGTGCCGTGCCGCTGCGCATTGCGCCCGGCCACGGCCAGCGCGCCGGGCGAGATGTCGCCGGCGCAGACCCGCCACGCCGGCGCTTCCGCCGCCAGCGTGACGGAGATCGCTCCGCTGCCGGCGCCGATATCGACGGCGGTCAGCGGACGCGGCGCGCGCGCACCTGCCGCGCCGCTCTCCCGGCGGGCTGCCAGGCTGCCCGCCTCAACTCCCCCATCGGCTGCTGTTTCACCCGCAGCCGATGTACTGTCCCGCGCCACTTTACCCGCAGCCGCAATGTCCCGCACCACTCCGCCCGCTGCCGCAGCACTGTCCAGCGCTATTTCACCCGCAGCCGCACTGTCCCGCGCCATTTCACCCGCAACCGCAGCACTGTCCAGCGCTATTTCACCCGCAGCCGCACTGTCCCGCGCCACTTCGCCCGCAGCCGATGCAACGTCCCGCGCCACTCCGCCCGGCGCAGATACAAGGCCGTCCGGCCACAGCTCCGCGCCGTACTTCAGAATCGCCTCGACGAGCAGCTCCGTCTCGGGCCGGGGAATCAGCACGTCGGGCGTCACCTCAAATGCCCGCCCGTAAAACTCCTGCTCGCCGATGATATACTGCACCGGCTCACCGGCCGCGCGGCGGGTGACTGCGGCTTCCCAGGCCTCACGCGCCGCAGGCGGAAACGGGTCAGCCAGAGCCATATAATAGGCCGCTCCGGACAAGCCCAGCACATGCTCTAGCAGCAGCTGGCTGCTGCGCTGCGGCTCATTACACCCGGCTTGGTCCAAAAAAGAAGAAGCCTCCGCAAAGGCTTCCCGGATGCTTTGCACGTTAAGCATGACATAAGCGTCGTGTTTCAAAGCATTATTCTCCTTTTTCCATCAATTCCGCTTGCTCGGCAATTGACAGCGCCGAGATAATTTCTGTAATATCTCCGTTCATAACCTGCTCCAGGCGGTGCAGCGTAAGGCCGATACGGTGATCGGTTACACGGCTCTGCGGGAAGTTATACGTACGAATCCGCTCACTGCGGTCACCGGTGCCGACCTTGCTCTTGCGTTCTCCGGCATACTTTGCTTCCTCTTCCTGGCGTTTCATATCCGAGATCCGGGCGCGCAGGACCTGCAATGCCTTCTCCTTGTTGGAGTTCTGGGATTTTCCATCCTGACAGGTAGCCATTATCCCCGTAGGGATGTGGGTTACGCGAACGGCTGACTTGGTGGTATTAACCGACTGGCCGCCTGCACCACTGGAACAAAAGGTATCGACGCGAATATCCTTATCGTGAATTTCAATTTCGAATTCTTCCGCCTCAGGCATCACCGATACCGTAGAAGTCGAGGTATGAATACGTCCGCCTGATTCCGTGGCCGGAATACGCTGAACACGGTGTGCGCCGCTTTCGAATTTCATTTTGCTGTAGGCGCCACGTCCATTAATCAGGAAGATAACCTCCTTGAATCCGCCGAGGTCATTCGTATTGACATCCATCAGTTCAATGCGCCAGCCTTGGGTATCGGCATAGCGGGTGTACATCCGGTACAGATCAGATGCGAACAATGCCGCCTCGTCCCCACCGGCTGCGCCGCGGATTTCCACAATCACGTTCTTGTCGTCATTAGGATCCTTCGGCAGTAACAGGAGGCGGATTTTCTCCTCCAGGACAACCTGGCGCGAGGAAAGGTCGTCAATCTCCATCTTGACCATTTCCTTCATTTCATCATCAAGCTTTTCGCCCTGCATCATCTTAGCGGCTTCAAGCTCTTCCATTACATTTTTATATTCGGCATACGCCTCAAAGGCGGGCTGCAAATCGGATTGTTCTTTGGAATAGTCCCTCAGTTTCTTACTGTCGCTTGCAACATCCGGGTCACAAAGCAGTTCACTGAGTTTCTCATAGCGGTCCGCCAGGGATTGCAATCGGTCCAACAAGGGAATTCACCTCTCCTGATTCAATTTCATATTCAATATTAAAACTTTAAATTGTTGATACAATAAAAATAGATATACGACTTTATATTATACCACCGAACCTGCCAATTGGCTACAGTGCCGCACACCAGGTCACGTATATTTTTGCAGCCCGAGAAATCCGCTCCTTATTATGTAAAAACAGCAGAAATGTTATTCACACAGGTTGACTTACTACGGTCTTATGCAAAAAAAGCCATCCGCCAGTAGAACCCTGCCCGGATGACTTCCTCCTGCTGCTATAACTTGATTAGCTTGCTTATACGTTGAAACGGAAATGCATGACATCGCCGTCCTGTACCAGATACTCTTTGCCTTCCAGACGCAGCTGTCCGCGTTCCTTGGCACCGTTCATCGAACCGGCAGCAAGCAGATCAGCGTATGCTACAACCTCCGCACGGATAAATCCGCGTTCAAAGTCTGTATGAATGACCCCTGCGGCACCCGGTGCTTTGGTTCCCTTGCGGATCGTCCAGGCACGAACCTCCTGCACACCTGCAGTGAAGTAAGTGTAGAGTCCGAGAAGTTTGTAGGCTGCTTTGATCAGGCGGTTCAGCCCGGATTCCTGCAGGCCCAGCTCTTCCAGGAACATTGCCTTGTCTTCGCCTTCCAGCTCGGCAATCTCCGCTTCCACTTTGGCGCTGATCGGTACTACTTCGGCATTCTCGGCAACAGCAAACTCGCGTACCTGCTGAACGTAAGGGTTCTCTTCAGCACTGGCAACTTCATCTTCGCCTACATTGGCCGCATACAGTACCGGCTTCAGGGTGAGCAGGTGAAGATCACGCACGATCAGACGCTCGTCATCGGATAATTCCACGCTGCGCGCAGGTTGGTCTTGATAGAGCGCTTCTTTGACGCGCTCCAGAACTTCAACTTCCTGGGCGTATTTCTTGTCGCCGCCCTTGATGTTTTTGCGGGAGCGTTCGATCCGTTTCTCGATACTCTCCAGGTCAGCCAGAATCAGCTCCAGGTTAATCGTCTGGATGTCGCTGATCGGGTTCACTTTGCCATCAACATGGGTAACGTTCTCATCCACGAAGCAGCGCACGACATGAACGATCGCATCCACTTCACGAATGTGGGCCAGGAACTTGTTGCCGAGGCCTTCGCCTTTGCTCGCACCGCGCACCAGACCGGCAATATCCACAAATTCAAAAGCCGTGGGAACCGTCTTATTCGGCTGCACCAGCTCTGTCAGCTTATCCAAACGCTCATCTGGCACTTCCACGACACCTACGTTCGGGTCAATGGTACAGAACGGATAGTTGGCGGATTCTGCTCCCGCTTGTGTAATTGCATTGAACAATGTGGATTTCCCTACGTTCGGAAGTCCTACGATACCTGCTTTCAAAGCCATTTATATGACAACTCCTATTTTCGGTTGGATTGATCACCGCATAATTTCCGGGGCTTGATCTCAACCATTATATATTAGAACAAAACCGCCAGCAACAGCGGATCTCCGGTGGATGTGTCCGTTAAAGGGCAGCTGCCTGCTTATAGTGATCAGCTCCACCCCCACCTTCATGTATAAAAACGCCAAAAAGACCTCTCCCCGAGGTCTCTTCCCTGCCAGCATGGCCAGTTATTCTAGAGATCTTTCGACATGGTGATATCCGTGATGAGAAAACCCATTTTTTTGTACAGCTCGAAAGCACGGTTGTTCTGCCCGAATACATGCAGGCCGATTTTGGTTACGTCCAGCTTACGGGCTTCCTCATCAAGCGCAAGCAGCGTCTGCTTGCCGTAGCCTTTTCCCTGGAACGGTTCGAAAACATAAAAATCATAAATAAAGGCCTCACGCCCGCTGCGTCCCTCGATCACGTTGAACCAGATATACCCGGCCTGGGCATCCGACTCTGTCTCTACTATGGAAAAGATATAAGCCCCCTCGGTGTTGAGCCCTTCGGGCAGGGATTTGGTCATCTCGTCCTGGGACAGGCGCATGGCAGTCTCGGTATCCCATGATCCGGCTTTTATTTTATCTTCTGCATAATCCCGTGTAGATTGGCTCAGGAAAAATTGAAATGTGGTTTCGTCCATTTGGACCAGTTTGATCATCGTTTTGCGCCCTTCCTTGTTCCGTATTCTCTAATCGCTTCAATGCTTTATTAGGCGGGGAGTATTGCGAAGTGCAGCCAGATCAGGCGCACCGATTCCGAACATTGCGATCCGCAGCTCCAACTCCACCTGAGCCAGCGCATGGTCCAGCGCCTCCTCGGATTCCACTGCCGGACCGAGCAGATTCCGCCCGAAGCCGGCCAGATCGGCCCCAAGCGCAAGTGCTTTCGCTGCATCCACGCCATGTCTCAGCCCGCCGCTGCCGATCAGCGCACCGTGCTTCGATGCCGCTCTTACCTCCGCAATGCATTCGGCAGTGGGAATCCCCCAATCCGCGAAGGCCTCTGCAGCGGCCCGCCGTACCGGATCACTGCTGCGGAACTTCTCCACCTGACTCCATGATGTTCCACCAGCCCCCGCTACATCGACAAAGGCAACACCGGCATCATACAGCCGGGAAGCCGTTTCGCCATCAATTCCCCAACCGACCTCCTTGACTCCGACAGGGATATCAAGTGCCCGGGATACCTGCTCAATCCGCGATAGCAAGGAGGCAAATCCGGTGTTGCCCTCAGGCTGAAAGACCTCCTGAATCCCGTTCAGATGCAGCACCAGCCAATCTGCACCGGCTATCTCTACAGCACGGCGGCATTCATCCACGCCAAAGCCGTAGGACAGCTGCACCGCTCCGATGTTGGCGATGACAGGAATCCCTGGAGCTCTATCACGGACTTGGAAGGTGGAGGCAAGCTCGGACCGTTCCACGGCCGCCCGGATGGAACCGACCCCGAGCGCCCAACCCCGGCGCTCGGCTGCCTCGGCCAGCCTGGCATTAATAGCGCCTGTAGAACTGCTTCCGCCGGTCATGGAGCTGATCAGCAGCGGAGTACGCAGCTCCCGTTCCAGGAAGACTGTCCGCAGTGATATATCATCATAATTCATCTCAGGGAGCGCATTGTGGCGGAAGCGGTAATGCTCGAAGCCAGATGTAATGCCGCTGCCTCCAACTTCCTCGTTCAAGCAGAGTCTCACATGTTCAATCTTGCGTTCCCCCGTTGTGGATGAAGGCAGCAGAGACTGATGTCCGTCAGGTTTTGCAGCTTGCGGGGCTGTGCCGGGTTTCTTGCCTACGTTGTATGATAATTCATCCTGCGGCATCTGGTTCATGCTGACATCCCCCGTTCCTAACGATCTATGATATGCAGGGAGGTACTGCCTCCCGCAAGAGATTTTCAGCATCATAATGTTGAGCGCTTACCAGCACGTTCCATTATAGCATATCCGCAACGCATATCCGTAAAGCACATCTATGTTCATAAATCACGGTAGCAACCTTGCATCAGGCATTAGATCTGCTTCAATTTAATGCTCCGGGTGTAAATAGTTGAATACTATGCCGGAGCATACTTAATAACAAGCTTATTCAGCAGCACATCAGGAGGAACCCATGAATCCAGACCACTCTACCGCTCCGTCCGGGCCAACGGATAACAACAATGCCAATAACCGGAATTCCCCTCCGCTTCATCACAAGCGGCCACCCCGCCACCGCCGACACAAATGGATTTGGTGGATGCTTGGACTCCTTATTTTTTGGCTGGCGGGGGTGATGATATATCAGACCCACAAGCCGCTTCCTGCGGGAATATCTTTCGAAAGTCCTGTGTACCAAGTCGACAAGGTGTCTTTCTGGCATGACCTTACCTATCCGGATAAGAGCGGGCGTGAGCAGCACGAAGATCAGATCTTGCCCCGCATCCTGCAGATCATAGAAGAATCACGGCAGTTTTTGGTGATTGATCTGTTCCTGTTCAATCATTACACCCATAAAGATCAGCACTTTCCTGCAGTAAGCCAGGAGCTGGCCGATAAACTCGTCACACAGCAGGCGGCCCACCCCGATATGGAGATCGTCTTCATCACGGATGAGGTCAATACCAATTACGGATCTGCCCCGAATCCACTGCTGGAAGAGATGAGAGCCGCCGGAATCAAGATCATCCTGACTGATGTTGATCCGCTGCGTGATTCGACCCCTGCCTACTCAGCCGTATGGCGGACATTCATTCAATGGTTTGGCCAGTCCGGTACAGGGTGGATTCCCAACCTGATGGCAAGCGGAGGACCCGATATCACGGTCCGCTCTTATCTGAAACTGCTGAATGTAAAAGCCAATCACCGCAAAGTGGTAGTCAGCGAGAAGACCGCACTGATCTCATCGGGTAATGTACATGATGCCAGTGCCTATCATTCCAACAGTGCGCTGGAAGTGCAGGGGCCCATCATCTCCGATATCCTGAAAAGCGAGCAGGCGGCAGCCGATCTGTCTGAAGCGGGGCCGATCCTCAGCAAGATGCCCGTATTCTCCCGACAGGGTGCTGTGAAGCCCGGCGGACCACTGGAGGTGTGTTACTTAACCGAAGGTAAAATCTATAAATACGCACTCGAAGGCATCCGTTCCACCGGCAAGGGCGACACGCTCTGGATGGGCATGTTCTATCTGGCCGATGACAGGATTCTGGACGAACTGGTGAAGGCATCCGCACGGGGGGCAGACATCCGGCTCCTGATGGATCCGAACCAGAACGCCTTCGGACGCGATAAAATCGGTATCCCCAACCGTCCGGTGGCCATGGATCTGAACAAGCGCACCGGCGGAAAAATTGCCATCCGCTGGTACAATACAGGCACAGAACAATACCATACCAAGCTAATGTTCATTGCCAAAGCCAGCGGCCAGTCAGTAGTCCTCGGTGGCTCAACCAATTTTACAGCCCGCAACCTGGATGACATTAATCTGGAAAATAATCTGTGGGTCGGCTTGACGAAGGAACAACCGCTGTATGCCGAAATGGAGAGCTACTTCAACCGGCTGTGGAGCAACGAGGATGCACAGTACAGTCTGCCGCTTGAAGAGTACCAAAGTGATGTGACCTGGATCAAATATATCCTGTTCCGTATGCAGAAGAACCTGGGGTTCACTACTTTTTAAGTCCTGAAGAAGCATCACACTCTCTGATTCCATACCAAAGACCGCCGGACAGCTGTACGCAGCCTTGTCCGGCGGTCTTTTCAGGTTATATATTGGATTGGCCGATTGCTTAGCCATCTGCGTTAGCCCGCTTAAGCCTGACTTACAGCAATGGGGACATCAGTCTTGCCGCCGATTCCAGCAGCCGCTCCAGCAGCCGTTTGTTCATGAAGGTCTCATGCACAATCTGACTGGTGGACAGCAGGTCGCGTTCGAAATCCGCCACGATACGGGAGACACTTTCCGTCTGCAGCAGCAGCGCATTGACCTCGAAGTTGAGATGGAAGCTGCGCATGTCCATATTTGCCGTTCCAATCGTTGCAATTTGACCGTCGGTAATCAGCAGCTTGGAGTGAATGAAGCCCTTCTCATATTCATAAATCTTCACGCCCGATTCCAGCAGCGCCGGGAAATAGGAGTGGGAGGCCAGAAAGGGAATCCACTTGTCCGGTTTGGCCGGGAACAGCAGCCGCACATCCAGTCCGGACATCGCCGCCACCCGCAGTGCTGTTAAGATATCCTCATCCGGAATAAAGTAGGGGCTGGCGATCCATACTGATTTTTCCGCCGAAGTGATCATGGAAAAGAAAATATTTTTGAGGGCACGCCGCTCGTTGTCCGGTCCGCTGGCGATAATCTGCACCGCCCCGTCCCCCGTCGTGAACCGCAGCTGCGGGGAGAGGTAATCCTGCTCCAGTATTTTTTCGCCCGTCGTATGCATCCAGTCCTGCAGAAAAATAATCTGCATCGTCCGCACCGCTTCGCCCCTAATCAACATATGGGTATCACGCCAGAAACCATATGTCTTGCTGCGGCTGAGGTATTCGTCACCCACATTCAATCCGCCCATGAAGCCGACATCTCCGTCAATCACCACGATTTTACGGTGGTTCCGGTAGTTGACCCGGCTGGAAAAAAAGGACGTAGAATTGCCGTAAGACGCTACCTGAACTCCGGCATCGCTTAATTCCTTAAGAAAGGCACGGGACAGCTGAATACTTCCCACCGCGTCATACATAAATCTGACGGTTACGCCCGCACGGGCTTTCTCAATCAGAATCTGCTGAATCCGCGTCCCGATATGGTCCGCCCGAAAAATGTAATATTCCATATGAATATGGTGCTGTGCCTGCCGCAGCTCCAGCAGCAGTGTGCCGAAGGTCTCTTCACCATTGGTCAGAATGCGGGTCTCGGAGTTGAATGAAACAGGTGTCCGCGCCAGCCTCTGTGATAATCCCAGCAGCTTTTGGCGGTTGGGATCAAAGATGGACCAGTCCTGGTGCATACGAAGGCCATCATTCTCAATCCGTTCATAGGCCATTAGGTCACGTTGAGCCTTTTTATCATATTTACGCCGTTTGAACACATTTTGCCCAAACAGTACATAGAAGACGAGTCCCAGCACCGGAATCAGCGCGAGCAGCAGAATCCAGGACATCGTCGTGGAGGGATTACGGTTCTCCATAAAAATGCCAAGACCGATGGAGACGACGGTGAGCGTAGAGAGAACACCCATAATTGTCCCGGCAGTATTGCCAAATACGCCGAAGCCAAAATAATAATATGCCACTAATGCTGCAATAATGACTAAAGCCTGCAATCCTCTTCTCATAGATAACCTACCTTCTCTTTCTACCTTTCATCACTAAAATGACACATTTATATATTACATGAAGAAAACCTTTCTTCCTACAGGAATCGATTGCAAAACAGAAATTACAACAATACTGTAACCACTTGACTGCCTCCTGCGTAGCTACATTTGTATTGGCTTAATATATATACTATAATCGGTTTGACCCAATAGTCAATTACAGAACTCATTGGTCAGAAAGGAGCCAACATCCTTGTCAGCCAATAAAAATGCTATGAAAAAGGAACAAATTATTAAAACAGCCATGCAGCTATTCGCTGTGAAAGGTTCATCCTCCACCTCGATGCAGGAGATTGCAGAATTATGCGGGATATCCAAAGGCAGTCTCTACCTGGTGTTCAAATCCAAGGAGGAGCTGGAACGCAGCATTTATATATATTGCTTCCGTATGATCCACGACCCTTTGCAGCAGGAAGAGGAGAGCTCAAGACCTCCCCGCGCGAAGCTGCGCAACCAGATTGAAATTCTGCTTCATCATGTGTATGAGCTGAGGGAATTTTTTCAGCGGCAAATTCAGGAGCTGGCCGGAAAAGGCATGCCCGATGCGCCTGAATGGCTGCGCAAAATCAACGGCCCCCTGCTGAACTGGTCCCGGGACAAGCTGGAGATTATGTATGGTAAGGAGATCATTCCTTATACAGGAGAGTTATTCTTGCTGGGGCATGGAATCCTCCATTCCTACATCTGGGTTCTTTTCAACCACGAGTCCGCAGTTTCCATTCCGCGACTTGCAGATCATCTTGTGGACCTCCTGGATATTGTGGTTGCCGGTCTTCTCGCCGGACATCCTGTCCCTCTGATCGCTCCTATCGTTCTGGACAGCTGGATAGAGAATCATGATGGCAGCAGCCTTCAACGAAATCCCCTGCAGCTGATCAAAGAAATGAAAGAGCTGCTGAATTCGGCCAAGGACATGGACCTGCAGAGCATAGATGACGGCCTGGAATCGTTAGCCATTCTGGAAGGCGAAATTCTCATGCCCCACCCCCGCAAGGCCATTATTCAAGGCATGCTGGGTAACCTGCAGGGCTGTTCCGCCGTTCAACAGCAACTGGAGGATCTACAGAAGCAGATCCCGCTACAATCACCGGGCATATGCGGTTTTCACTGATTAAGTACGTGTAAGCAGCAAAGAGAGAAAGATGTATAGGAGTAACCGTCTCACATTTATATTGAGGTTTTCCCTAAGGAAGGCCCGAGAGGAGCAGAAACGCAACTTATGAAGAGCTTAATTAATTTCTCGCTCAGAAACAAATTCGCTATTTGGCTTCTGACGATTATCATTGTGTTCGCCGGTCTCTACAGCGGTCTGACCATGAAGCAGGAGACGCTGCCTAACATCAGCATTCCTTATCTCAGCATAACAACGATATACCCGGGGGCTGCACCGGAGGGCGTGGTGAACGATGTCAGCAAACCGCTGGAGCAGAAGCTCCGCAATGTGGACGGCGTGAAGACACTAACCTCGAACTCGCTCGAAAATGCCTCCAGCATCACCATTGAATTTGATTATGGAACGAATCTGGATAACGCTACGGCAGCTGTCCGGGAGGCGCTGAACGAAGTCACCTTGCCGGAGAATGTGCAAAAGCCGCAAATCTCCCGGTTCAGCCTAAGCTCCCTGCCGGTCATTTCACTTAGCTTGTCCGACAACAGCTCTGAGAATCTGGAAGGACTGACCCGCATCGCGGAGAACGATATCCGCCCTGCTCTGGAAGATATCGAAGGCGTCGCCTCCGTTCAGATTGCCGGACAATATGTGAAGGAAGTTACCCTTAAGTTCAACCAGGATAAGCTGAAGCAATACGGGCTGACTGAAGAGACGATCAAGGGAATTGTCCAAGGCTCTTCCCTGCGTGTGCCTCTTGGACTTTTCACCATGGAGCATTCGCAAAAAGCAGTAGTAGTAGACGGAAATGTCACTACCGTTGAAGATCTGAAAAACCTGAGTATTCCAGTGGTACCGTCTGGTGCAGGTGCAGCTCCAGGTGCTAATGCAGCTGGTGCTTCGGCTGGTGCCGCAGCAGGTACTGGTGCCGCTCCTGCTCCCGGTGCGGCTATGACCGGACTGCCCACAGTCAAGCTGGGAGAACTGGCATCTATTGAAGTTGTCGGCAAATCCGAGTCCATCTCCCGCACGAACGGCAAGGAATCCATCGGGATTCAGATTGTAAAAGCCAATGACGCCAACACGGTAGACGTGGTCAACGGCGTTAAGGATAAAACGGAACAACTGAAGAAGCAGTTCAAGTCGATGAATCTCACCGTCCTGCTGGATCAAGGAAAGCCGATTGAGGATTCCGTAAATACGATGTTGTCCAAGGCTGCTTTTGGTGCTCTGTTCGCCGTACTGATTATCCTGCTGTTCCTGCGGAATATCCGCTCGACGATTATTTCCATCATCTCTATCCCATTATCCCTGCTGATTGCGATTCTCTGCCTGCGTCAGATGGACATCACGCTGAATATGATGACGCTTGGAGCGATGACGGTTGCCATAGGGCGTGTCGTCGATGACTCGATCGTTGTCATAGAGAATATCTTCCGGCGGCTAACCCTGTCCGGGGAGAAGCTGCGCGGCCGTGAGCTAATAAGCGCGGCGACACGTGAAATGTTCGTGCCGATTATGTCCTCCACCATCGTAACTATTGCTGTATTCCTGCCGCTCGCTTTTGTCAGCGGTATGGTGGGCGAGCTGTTCCTGCCGTTTGCCCTCACGATGGTATTCGCTCTGCTCGCTTCACTTGTAGTTGCCATTACCCTGGTGCCCGCACTGGCACATACGCTGTTCCGCAACGGCCTGAAGAAAGGCAAGAAAAGCCACAGCGAGAAGCCTGACAGAATGGCTGCCGGCTATCAGAAGATTCTGAATTGGTCGCTATCCCATAAGCTGATCACCTTCGGCGTTGCTGTGCTTCTGCTGATAGGCAGCGTGTTCCTGATTAAACCTATCGGTGTCAGCTTCCTGCCTTCCCAGGAAGAGAAGAACGTTACGCTTACCTTCTCTCCAAAAGCAGGACAAACGCTGGAAGACGTCAAGGAGCAAGGCCTGAAGGCCGAAAAATATATTCTGGCTCAAAAGTATATGGATAAAGAGCATCTGGATAAAATGCAATATTCCATCGGAGGCAGCAGCCCGTTCGGGATGGGCGGCTCCGGGAATTCGGGTCTCTTCTACGTTACCTTTGACAGCGACACTCCTGATTTCGATACGGTAAAAGAAAACCTGATTAAAGGTCTGACCAAAGAAGTACCGAATGGTGTCTGGGGTGATTTGTCCGGCATGTCCGGCGGTGGTCTTGGCGGCAGTACGCTGACCGTGAACATTTTTGGCGACAGTCTGGATCAGCTTAAGCCGGTAGCCGACGAAATTGCCGGTATCGTGAAGGCCGACACCAACAACTTCAAGGACGGGGAGACCAGTCTCTCTGAAGCCTATGATCAGTACACCATCGTCGCAGATCAGGCCAAACTCAGTTCGCTCGGCCTAACCGCCGGACAAATTGCTATGAAGCTTAGCCCTGCCGGTACCCGCCCTGTACTGACAGAGGTAGCAATGGACGGCAAAAACTACAATGTCTACATTGAAACCGACAAAGATACGTATACTAGCATTCAGGAAATGGAAGACGCTACACTAACTTCCCCGCTCGGTATTACGGTGCCCATTGGTGAGGTTGCCAAGATTAAGAACGGCACTTCGCCGGACTCCATTACCCGGGAAGACGGTAAAATGAAGGTGGATGTTACCGCTGAGATTATTGCGAATGATGTGAACAGCGCTTCAAACAGCGTTAAGGAAAAAATCGATGCCCTCGATCTGCCGGATGGCGTAACCGTCACCTTCGGCGGTGTAACCGAGCAGATTAATGATACATTCGGACAACTCGGCATTGCCATGGCAGCCGCTGTTGCCATTGTGTACTTCGTGCTTGTGGTTACGTTTGGCGGCGGTCTGGCACCGTTCGCGATCCTGTTCTCCCTGCCATTCACGATTATCGGTGCACTGGTTGCCCTGCTGCTGGCGGGGGAAACGCTGAACGTCTCTGCCCTTATGGGCGCACTGATGCTCATCGGGATCGTCGTCACCAATGCGATTGTCTTGATCGACCGTGTAATCCACAAGGAAAAAGAAGGGCTATCCACGCGTCAAGCCTTGCTTGAAGCCGGAGCTACACGCCTGCGTCCGATTCTGATGACCGCACTGGCGACCATCGGCGCACTGCTGCCGCTCGTATCCGGCCTCGAAAACAGCGCCGGCATCATCTCCAAGGGTCTCGGTGTAACGGTTATCGGCGGTCTTGTCAGCTCCACCCTGCTGACACTGGTCGTTGTGCCGGTCGTGTATGAATTCCTGATGAAATTCCGCAGCAAAAAGGTATATGAATAAGGCTTAATCTCCGAAGAGCACGGCGTCTTTCCTTATGGGAAGGCGCCGTGCTTTTTTATGGATAGGCTACACTTTGATTTGCGTTCTCTTATATAAAACGGGTATTGCCGCTGCTATAAGGATCACACCCATAAAAGCAGGCGCGGCATGGCCAAGTGACACATAGATTTGACCTCCGATGATAGGCCCGATCATTCTTGCCAGAGCCTGAATAGACTGGCTCCCTCCTTGAATCCTTCCTTGTTCGCTCGAATCGGCAGATTTGGAGAGCATCCCATTGAAAGAAGGCCCGAAGACTGAATCGCCAAAACCAAATATAAACATTCCGGCGATAAAAAGAGGATAGAACGAGAACAAAGCAGATAACGCAAACAGACTGTAGCCGATCATCTCCGAGACCATTCCAAGAATGGCTATCTGTTCATCACTGAACTTTTTCAAAAGCTTTGGCATGATGAGACCTTGGGAAATGATATCCTGGAAGCCCATGATTGAGAACATAAGGCCGATTAGTGCAGGCTTCCAACTGAAAGTATCCAATGTAAATTGTGAAAAAACGGCCTGTAAAGATCCGTTCGGAATCCAGAGCAAGAATGCTGAGATAAGCAGCCTGCTTAAGTTCTTCATGGAAAGTATGCTTGCAAGCTGAATAAATGGATTCAATCTTACCAAGGTAATCACTTTCAATCTGTTATTCTTGCCAAGGCTCTCAGGCATAAAGAAGAATCCATAAGTTACATTCAATAAAGTGATTACGGCTCCAAAGTACATAGGTATAGAATAACCAAACTTGGCAAGTAACCCGCCCAGAGTTGGGCCAATAACGGTGCCTACCCCTACAACCGCACTGACCCACCCAAAGTATTTGGTTCTCTGCTCCGGAGGAATGATGTCAGCAAAATAGGCGAAGATCGTACCTATGCTGCCGCCGGTTACACCTTCAATTATGCGTCCGGCAAACAGTACCCATAGAGCTCCTCCTATGCCGAAAACCAAGTACCCGACTGCGGAACCTAAAAGGCAAATCAAGAGCAACGGACGACGGCCATATTTATCGCTCAAGGCTCCAAGTACGGGAGCAGCAAAAAATACGCAGAGTGCATAAACAGAGGTCAGCAGCGTAACAACTATAGCTTGTTCTCCTGGATTGCTTGTATAGGGCTGTACTAAGAATGGGACGACAGGTGCTATGATACTAAAGCCTATTCCACAAAGAAAAACAGATATAAGGCCGAATATTAATGCGTGTTTATCTACGGTTTGTTCCGTTTTCTGTTCATTGTGTGATCTGAATTTGGACACTTAAGTTCTCCCCTCAAAAGCTCATCGTTTTATTTCCTAGGAAACAAATTTATCGTATTATATTTTTGTTTCCTAGTCAACAATAAAATAACCATAAAAATGCAGCCCGTTCTCCATAGAACCCGGCTGCCTGTGGTTTGATTTTCAGTATTCAAATTTATTCCGGCCTCGTATCTGCACCCAGTTTTTTTATTTCTGCATCCAGGTGCCTGTTATACCTTTCCACGAAAATAAGCATACTGTCAAATTGCTCCTCAGTTACTTGCTCAAATACAGCTTTATCCCGCTCTCGAAACTCTTGGTGCAGTTCCTCATGGATTTTGTTAATTTCTTTTCCCTGTTCCGTAAGTCTAAAGTAGATTTCTTTATTGTTATCAGGTTTCTGGTAGCTTTCAACAAGGCCCTTTTTTATGAGCTTCTTCGTGATTTTACTTATGGCACCTCTAGTCATATACAAGGACTCCGCAAGTTTGGTCACGTTGGAATCTGTATTTCTTTCGATGTATTCGATGCAATGTACTTCCGAAGACTTATGGCCCTTAAGACTGTCTTCCATCTTATCCTTATTAAGCCAAACCATCTTATTAAATAAGTCCCTGAAACCCGTTAAGACCTGTTCTTCTTTGTTCATGGCCTGTCCTCCCACCCGCTGGTGCATCCACAATATAACTCTACCTTACCAAAAACAAAAATAGAGTGATAGTCCTGCTCTCACCCCGAAAGTTTATTAATGCTTATCTAATAAAAATAGACCGCCCTGACTGAGGACGGTCTTATTTCTGTCTGTATATACTCCTTTTAGGCCATCGCCGATGCGGAACTCTCGAGCGAAGCTTTCCAGGCCCGCAGCATTTGCAGGTCCTGCGGCAGGAATTCCTCCAACATATGGCTGAGGCCAAGATAGAGCGGGCTATCTGTTGCCGCATTCAGGCGCTCGCAGAACTGCGGCGTCCATTTCAGCAGATGCTCCTCCAGGAACTGTTCCTGGATCTCCAGCAGGTCCATGGCACTGCGGATCGAGAAGCTGTTGTACAGCATACGCTCATGCAGCACGGCCATGAATTCCAACTCAATGGAGATATGATCATCGGCTTCACCGCCGCATTTCTTGAATACAATTCCCGCCGACGCATACACATCGGATAGCACGTTGCAGAATTCTTCCTCACGGCCAAGCTCTGCTGCTTCGCGCGCCACAATAGTACTGGCCGCACGTTCATTCATCAAGCGCATGTATTCACGGTTCTCCCGCTCACAAATCTGTGGCAGCGCTGAAGGCTCCTGGCTGCAAAGGTAGCGTTTGAGCTCCCGTCCGCCTTCCGTCATCTCGGCTGCGACACTGATCTGGCGATTGCGGCTCCACTGGGCGACCAGAGACAGACTGGGCTTTCGTCCATAAAAGTCCACTAAAAGTTGATATATTAATCCCCGGCTTTCCAGCCAACGAGTGAATGCCTCCGGCACGACAAGCGATGGAACAGTGGTTATAGTCATTTTGCAAATCCTCCCTATTGGTTTGCCGGGCGCTTATCGCCTATTGCATGTAAGGCGCGCGTTATCCGGTCTCCTGGCTGTGTTCTTCGCAAAAAGTGAGTGAATGTAAACGAATAATACTTCTGCACCTAGATTATATCGGAATCAGGAAGCGCTTTCGGTGAGCATTCTATGACCATTCCCTTAAATTGTCGCATTTCTGTCAAAATTGGGCTTTGCCATTCGGGTTTCGTCACATATTATATAGGTTGTCTGTTTCTATTCATATACAACTGGCGTCACCCTCTTCCACTTTCATTGTCGATACATGCCACAGCCATGGCGCATTGACGTGGACGCTAACATTCCTTAAAATTTAAACCAAGTAGAAACGGCTTCGCCGTCCTTACAAGGACGTCACCCGTTTCAGCGAGAAAGATAAGGATAATGGTTTGCGCGAGGCGCATAAATTCTTATCTTTTAAAATTCGACGCTGAAGGGAGCACCCTATGGAACCGTTGACGGACCCTTTTGGACGATTGCATGATTATATGCGCATTTCGGTTACAGACCGCTGCAACCTGCGCTGCATTTATTGTATGCCTGCGGAAGGAATGCAATTCCAGCCCCAGGACGAGATTATGAGTTACGAAGAAATTACCGCTGTGGTGGAAGCGCTGGCCCCTCTGGGGTTACGCAAGGTCCGGCTAACCGGGGGCGAACCTCTGGTCCGCAAGGATCTGGATCAGCTGGTCTCCATGATTGCCTCCATCCCGGGCATTGAAGATATATCCCTTACGACCAACGGCCTGATGCTTCCCGCCAAAGCCGCGCTGCTCAAGCAATCGGGCTTGTCACGTGTGAACATTAGCCTGGATTCACTGCAGCAGGACCGCTTCGCCATGATTACACGCGGCGGAGAAGTCGCCAAGGTGCTGAAAGGGATTGAAGCCGCAGAGGCGGCAGGACTCTCCCCGATTAAGCTCAATGTGGTGCTGATGAAAGGCATCAATGATGATGAGATCAAAGACTTTATCTCGCTGACCCTGAACAGCCCGCTGAATGTACGGTTCATCGAATATATGCCCATCGGCAGCGCCAGCGATGCCTGGCGTCAGACGTATCTGCCGCTGGAAACGGTAATTGAAGCCTGCAATGAAGCAGGCTGGGCTACTGAAGAAGCGGACATGCCCTCAGGCAATGGCCCCTCCCAGAACCGGCGGGTGGTCGGTGCGCGCGGGACCTTCGGGCTGATCCATCCGGTAAGCGAGCATTTCTGCGACAATTGCAACCGGCTGCGCCTTACGGCAGACGGACACATTAAGGCCTGTCTCTACTGGGCAGATGAGTACAATGTACGCCCTCTGACCGGTGATCCTGCAGCCGTACAGGCTTTATTCCGCCAGGCATTGGGCAACAAGCCGCATAACCACGAAATGGCGCTCGCCCTGGAGCGTAAAACGCAAAGCCATACCCCAACCACGAGACGCATGTCGCAAATCGGCGGGTAGCGGCCATAACACAATAAACGGCAGAACTATCCGCTTCAGGACAGTTCTGCCGTTTATTGTGTTCGGTCTAGTTGACGATCCATCGTATTACAACTAAGGAGTTCCTTTTCATACGGTTTGTAAAGAGAGAGAGACCACTATTTATAAACCACTTAAGATAGAATGAGTTTAGGATCAGTACAATTAAGCAAATTCAAGGCTATAAAGATCAGTTTGTAGACAATAGCAATGCTGAATCTACTACTATCAGTTCTTTATATCTTCCAAACACTGAGTGGGACGGATGGAACATTGAATTCGGAACACCACCCTATATATTAATCTCAAAATCCACCGATAACGTGCCTTTGATGACATTACGCCCGTTGTCGATTTTGGCGGAAAGATCCACGCTGCGCATTGAGATTTCATTGCCTTTGTACCGCCTGCGGGCCAGATAATAGGTTGCCAGTTCGCTGCAGAAGCGGGTATGATGATCATCGTTGATTTGCTTATTACGTTTGGCGTATCTTCGGTAAGGTATGTAAGCAGAAAAACGCTTCAGGATGTGGTCCACATCCCACTGATAGCGATTGGCCGTCTCCACAATTTTAAACAAGGCTGTAAAAATCTCATTCTCCCTTGTCGAAACAAAATTCACATACTCATCTAGTACATCCTGCTGTCCATCCATTAAGCGAATCAAATAAGTATTTGCCGTTCCCCACTCATGGAACTGGGCTATAATTCGGTTGGCTTCCTCCCCTTCTTCCTGTATCCAGCTGCCATCTGTATAGAGTGGCACAAACTCAAGCGCAGCCTTGTAGTCTCCAAGCTCCTCGAATGCACAAGAACGCATAAGTTGTGCGTATAGAATATAATAATATAAAGGTCTTTCCAAGATTTCGTCATTGGTATACCTATGGTCTGACCGGCTGCGAAGATTATATTGAATAGTTGCAAGTCGGTGCATTTCCTGTGCCAGTTCATCTGCCTTTGGCCAGTCATGCAATGAATAATATACATGTATTAACTGTCTTAACGCATCCAATTGATGCGCCTCACTCAGTCGAGTCACATAGCTCTCAAATAGAGTAGCTGCTAGCAGATTCTTTTGCGGATCATCGCCCAAGGACATCTCGAAGAGACGGTATTGACAAAGCGCCAGCCGTTCGGAGTGCTGATACTTCTCGCTATCCCCTACATTTTCGTATAAGATCCTCGCCGCCTGCTGCTTACCTTGCTGAAATAACTCTTCCGCCAGATCAAAGAGCAGAGGTCCATACATAAGATTATCGAGCAGGCTCTGAACCAAACGTTCGATGCAATCCAGACGTCCAAGCTCAGCAGAACGCAAAATAAACGGCCGAAGCCGCCGCCAATTCGGTGCAGAATCATATAGGCACTCATCCACATACTTACTGTAAAAATAGTCTTCCTCCAGCCCCATACTCCGGGTGATCCGTTCCAAATGGCTCATGGCCATAGCCTGCTGACCTTTCAAAATCCGGCTAAGTGTCCCGGAATGAATACCGCTGAGTACAGCAAATTTATTAATTGTCAGCCTCTGGTCTGATAAATAAGCCCATATCTTATCACGTATTGTCGCTGTATGCTCCAAGGCAATACCACCTTCTTCAGATTTTTAATCATATTTATCTTTATACATTCTATTCAGACCTGCCGCCGTCTCTGCTTAATGTGGATATTGCTGTAATTGTTCAGGAGTTTGTCCAGTTCTGCTGATTGCCGAGGTATCTCCGGGTGGCTAAAACCACCATACTGCATATGCATCGGATGAAGCTTACGCCTTGCCCGCTCCATACGAATTCTAATGAATTCAGTATTACTCATGACGATTTCCGCCTCCTTATGCAATATTTTAGTTATTTATGTAAAATTATAGTTGTTTATTATAGTTGCAGTGCCTTATTTAATTTCCGTGGTAAAGGATCTAGCAGGGTTATACATAAAGAAACGCCCCCGGGTAGCAGGACGTCATAGTGAATTTTTAAATAAATAGGCAAAGGGAACCCAACTGGCTTATCGGATCTTGACGAATATGAACAGGTAATCAAACTTAATCAACTGGCCTTAGATTATCTGATATCCATTATTTAGAATCCCAAATATTTAAACTCCACCAGCGCCATGTCCCGTGGTTTGGACTAACGTTTGAATATTGCCTTCAGGTACAGATACAACAGTTCCATTTGGTAAAATGATCAAAACAGCTAAGCTACACGTGGCAAGCAGGATTAGTATTTTTTTTATCATATAAATTCCTAACCTCTCTTATCAGAAGTTTGTATTGCTCCTTCTCTGAATCTTCTGCGAAATAGCGATACTGTTCAAATAAATCTACACAATTGAGCACAGTACCCTCGTTATTGGTTCTGGTGGAATATTCCAAGCTCTGTAGTATGAAGCGAATACCGTCTTTTCGTTTATTTCGTAAGTAATAGGCCGCTAATTCAGCAAGGAACCTGGCATATTGATCTTCCATAATTTGTCGGTTATATTCACCAAACTCTGTATAAAGAATTGAATAAGTCATCCATGCAGAAAAACGTTCCAGAATGTGATCGACATTCCAATTATACCGATTCGCCGATTTAATAATGTTACAAACAGCCATAAATATCTCGCCTGTCCGAGTGGAAATATATTCAACATAATCAGCTAGAACTTCCGATTCCCCCGCCATCAAACGATACAAATATGAATTGGCCCTTCCCCACTCCTGGAATTGAGTTATGGTTCGCTTTACTTCCTCATTGTCTTCCTGTATCCAACTGCCATCTGTATAAACAGGGACAAGGCTCAGCGCAGAATTGTAATCCCCACATTCTTCGAATACATTTGAACGCATAAGATGAGCGTATAAAATATAAAGGTATAGCGGTTTTTCAGGTGTTTTTTCGTTATTTCTTTCCTGTCCCGAACAGCAATAAAGATCATATCGAATCGTAGCAAGCCGGAGTAACTCCTGAGCCAATTCCTCCACCTTATGCCACTGATGCAGTGAATAATATACATTCATTAAGTGCTTCAATCCATCTAGCTGATCCGCCTCATCCAGTCTGGGAACATAAGGTTCGAACAGCGTCGCCGCACGCAGATTCTCACTCTGGTCATCCCCAAGCGCGATTCGGAACAAACGATACTGGCAAGCCGCCAGGCGTTCGGAATACTGGTATTTCTCGCTGGCGCTCACATTCTCGTACAAGATTGCTGCCGCCTTCCACTGACCATGCTCAAACAGTCCCTCGGCTACGTCGAATAACGTTGGCACATTGCTGAGATTATCGAGCAGAATCTGGACCATTCGTTCAATGCAATCCATGCGTCCAAGCTCTGCACACCGGATCATGAACGGCCGTAGCCGCCGCCAGGTGGGTGCCGAATGATAGAAGCATTCATCCACATACAGGCTAAAAAAGCGATCCTCCACCTCCCCTATCCCTTTGGTAATCAGCTCCAGGTGACTCATTGCGATAGGCTGATGCCCTTTGACAATCCGGCTCAGTGTTCCGGAATTAATGCCGGATCTGTCTGCAAACTGATTAATAGACATGCCTTGTTCAGATAAATAACTCGCTAGCTGATCTCGAATCGTGGCTGTAGCCTCCAAGGAAACACCGCCTTTCAAATTCCAGAAAATAGGATTTTTCTTTGATATCTGTAATACTATGTGATAATATTCCACCGGTCAATAGACTAGATTAGTATAAAAAGTGAACAAAACTAAATATCTTAATATTAAGGCAATCCAGTTGCCATTTCCCAATGAAACAAGGATTAGCATGTCAAAATGATCTCCATAACTGTACTCCCATGTATACCGCAATACCCCAAATTAGCAGAGCTGAAGTGGTATTCAGCAGCCGGATCATCCTGCTTGAGGAATCAGTTCTGCTCAGCAACCGGCCGGCTGCCGCCAGGCTCAGGAACCATATCCAGGAGACGCCGGCTGTGGCGGCTGCAAAAGCCCAGCGTTCAGCGCCGGTATATTGCAGCGAATTTGTACCGATGACACCCACTGTATCCAGCAGAGCATGCGGGTTCAGCAAAGACACCGAGAGGGCGTAGGCCACTTGGCCTTTCAGGGACAGCATTCGGGCCTCTCCCTCCGCCGGAGCTGCGTTCCAGATTTTCCAGCCCATGATGCATAGAAATAGAATTCCCGCACCGTACACGATTGGCGTCACCCACTCCACAGACAGCAAAATGAGCGAAATCCCGCCAACGGCAGCAGCAATCAGCAGTGTGTCGCATACGGCTGCCGTAAGAACCACAGGCAAGGCTCTGCGGAACCGGGACTGAAGCGCTCCTTGGTTAAACACAAATATATTCTGTACGCCCAGCGGCAAAATAAGCCCGAAGGCCAATATGATTCCATGTACTACTGCTTCCCACATTACTCTGTTCCTCCCAGTCTGCTGCGGATTATGATTTGGGTTCCACCGCATTCCTGATAGTACCCTGTATGAACGGCATACGTATCCAGCCAAATCCTCCAAATGCTACCCAACCAAACTAAGGAGAGCAGGACAAAGGTGGTATACTGCAAATAAAAGAACACTTCCTAATCAGCTTGTGTATATAACTCTCCAAAAGGAGCTGGGCTTGTGACAGAAAAACATTGCACGGAACAAAGCCCCGGCAAGCGATGGACACCTGACCCGTCATCCCCCCTGCCAATGCACAGGCAGATCTCCAATTATCTCATGGATAAAATCAGCAGCGGGGCCTGGCCGCCCGGCATGCGGCTAGCCCCTCAGCGCGAGCTGTGCCGCCAGTTTGGTGTGAACCGTAGCACGGTGGTAACCGCACTGGGCCAGCTGTCAGCGCTGGGGCTGATTGAGGGCAGGCGGGGCGGCGGGACCCGGGTGGCTGAAGTACGGGCAGCCGCAGACGAAGCGGTCTCATCTGCTGATGCGGCAAGAACAGATCTATTGCCAGTGCCGTCTGCCGGAAGCTGGAATGCATACGTTGAAGAGGGCGTACACTACCCTAATCTGCCTACGGTACAGGACATCAACCGCCTGGAATATGAGCAGGGGCTGATCCGCCTTGGCACCGGAGAGCCGGCACCGGAGCTGCTGCCCGGCTCGGCCATGACCCGTGTGCTGGCCGAGCTCTCCCGGCAGCCCCTGCCTCCCCTCTCCTATGAGGAGCCCCTTGGCAGCCCCGGACTGCGGAGTGCGGTTAGCCGCGAGCTGGCGAAGAACGGCATACAAGCTGATCCCGACTCCATTCTGATTACTTCCGGAGCACTTCAGGGGCTGCAGCTGATTGCGGTTGGCCTTTTGCCGCGCGGGTCCACCATACTGCTGGAGAAGCCATCCTATCTCTATTCCATCCATGCCTTCCAATCCGCTGGCGTGAAGTTCAGCGGCCTGCCTATGGATGAGCAGGGGCTGCAAATGGACGGGCTGGCCCGGGAAGCCCGTCGGTCCAAGGCAGCTATGCTGTACAGCATCCCGTCTTTTCATAATCCAACAGGGGTTCTGATGAACGCGAAGCGGAGGCAGGAACTCATGGAGGTAACGGGCCAGCTTGGCCTCCCGATCCTGGAGGACGGAGCCTATCAGGAGCTCTGGCTCGATACACCCCCGCCTCCACCGCTAAAAGCACTGGACCGCGAAGGCAGAGTACTGCATCTCGGCACCCTCTCCAAAGCAGCCAGCCCCGGGCTGCGCATCGGCTGGATTGTTGGCCCGGAGCCCGTCGTGCGGCGGCTGGCCGACATTAAGATGCAGACCGATTATGGCGCCAGCTCATTATCACAGCTGGCCGCCGCCCGGTGGCTGGAAGGCGGCTATCACGAGGAGCATCTCCAGCACCTGCGGGCACGGCTTCGGAAACGGCGCGATGCCGTGCTAGATCTGCTACAGCGCCATTTTACCGGACTGGCTGCATGGAACGTTCCGGCGGGCGGCTTCTACATCTGGCTGTCCCTGGACAAGCCGGTACCGCTGCGGACGCTGTTCCGCACGGCCCATAAAGCAGGGCTGCTGCTGAACACCGGCGATCTGTATGACCGTGGTGACAACCGCCATCTGCGGCTGTCCTATGTCTACGCCTCGCCTGCCGAGCTTGAGCTTGGCCTCCCTCTGCTAGCCGGACTGATCCGCAAGCTGCAGCAGCCCGGTGTTTGAACAGTGCAACAAGCTAACAGCTACAAAGGCCTTTACCTGGACTGCGGAGCCGTTTGCAAGTTTGTAAGTTACAGGGTTGCCGGGCGTTCCCGTTCGCATAATGAAGGACAAGCATACTTCCCTGTACACAAATAAAGACCGGCCCTGTGCAATACACAGGAACGGCCTTTATTTGTCATCTAGATCGAGAGCGCTGTAAGCAGCTTATAGATTGCTGCTGCAGCTTCCGCCCGGGTGGCTGTCTTGTCCGGACGGAAGGTGTTGTCTTCGAAGCCGCCCAGAATGCCGGCTGCGATTCCGGCTTTCACTGATGCCTGCGCCCATGCCGGGATCGCTGATTGATCGGCAAGGACAATGCTGCTGCCCGTAAGTGTGGCGGAGCCGGTGCTTAGGGCATTGGCAAGCATCACAGACATTTCGGCGCGGGTAATCTTCTCCGAGCCTCTGAATACGGCTTGGCCCCCAGATGCATAGCCTTTGATGATCCCGGATTCTACAGCTGCCGCTACATCACCAGCCGCCCAAGCAGGAATGTTGCCCTGGTCAGCAAATCCAGCGGCACTGCCGGAAGCCTGCAGTCCCAAAGCTCTTGCAATAATAGAAGCGAACTGCGCCCGGGTAACCGGTTCATTCGGGCGGAAGCTTTGGTCTTCGAAGCCCTTCATGACGCCCATCCCGATCAGACGGTCCGTATACTCTGTAGCCCAGTGGTTGCTCAGATCTGTGAGCGCCAGAGGCTGATAATTCATTACAGAATAGGTTGCGAAGCGGTTGGCATTTGCGGTGATCGTCCCATCCGGGTTGGAGGTACCCCCCACATAAATCCAATTGCCGCTCTGCTCATTGTAATAATATACAGCCGCTTTATGGCCGGATGTGACCTGCCCCGGATCATAGGCGAGGGATAATGCCACGGGCTTACTGAGCTTGCTTTCTCTGCTTGCAGCGAATGCCACCGCTGGGCTTAAGGACTTGAGCTGCCCCGCAGCCGGTGCTTCATTGGCTGCCAGAGCTTTCAGTGTGAGCGTGGCATTTGCAGGTAATGCCCCTGCTGGAACAGAGAAGCTCGCCACACCTGGAAGTGAGCCTGTAGCGCCCTGCTGTGCCGATACCTCAACCTTCACCTCTACAACGGGAGGCTTCTCTACAGTTGTTGCAGGCGGAGTGGCAACCGGACTGATGGTCGTGCCTCCACCGCTTCCATTACCATTTCCGGTGTTGGAAGGTGCTGTTACCACTACGGTCCGAATCACTTCAAGGGCTGCATTACCAGCCAGATCGCTGGCATTGTAACGCAGGGTATAGGTTCCCGAAATCAGGGTATCTACTGTTCCGGTTACTGTTACCAGTCCCGCAATGCCCAGCTTGTCCGTAATCTCCGTACCCGGATCAACGAAGCTGGTCCCTTGGGCAAGGGTCAGGCTACTGCTGCCCTTCAGGGAAATCACGGGCGCGGTCCGGTCAATATTTACCGCAAGCGGCAATGAGGCTGTATTACCCAATGTATCTAACGCTTGAAGCTCCAACTGGTGCTGGCCTTCTGCTGTAAGCTTGATAGGCTGGCCTTTCTCATACGGCTGGCCTTCTCCGCCATCCTGACGAACCTTAAAGGATACTTCACTGCCAGGCACGTACACATTGGCGTACACACTTACGGTAACATTTTGATTCGTCCAGGCACCGCTAAGATAGGTGTGTCCATCCGCCGTTTGCAGAGTGCCGTGGAGCGCAAGCGGAGTCGCGCTGGCATCGCCGCTAAGATTAACCTTGAAGCTCTTGGTCTCCACAGCAGCCCCCCTGCGGATCGTAGCTGTCAACGTCAGCTGAGTATCCTTTTGTGGCTGGAAGACAAGCTCCCCGCCGTTTGTCATCAGCAGCGGACTTGAGCTCTCCCAGCTGATGCTTGTACCCTGTTCCCCCGCCGCCGGGAGGTACAGGTCACTTTTTACAGCGCTTATGTCTCCAAGCGTCAGCTTCTCTTTGGCGAGCTGCACAGCTTCAGCGTCTGTGTATTCCATAGCTTTTATAGTAAGATTGAATGTCTTCACTTCGTTCTCATTTCCGCGGCTTGCTGTTGCCTTCAGCGATACTGAAGCATCGGGCTGCCCTGCTGCCGGACGGGTGATATGACCCTCCCCATCCTGTATGCTAAGCACTGTTGCATTACTGCTCTCCCACTTCACCAGTGCGCCATGCTTGCCGCCCTCAGGAAGTTTCAGATCGGCGGTCACCGCCGTTGTATTTCCAAGGTCCAGCGACGCTAAGGTATCATCCACTGCCTGCTTGTCGCTGTACGGTGCCACATTCACGAAGATCGGATTGGAATAGAACCACAAGTCTTTATAGTTGCGGTCGTTGATCTGGTTGTAGCGCGTGGTGTCGTCGGCTTCGATCGTCTCCGGATCGAGGAGCGGATTGCCTTGCTCATCGGTCTCTCCGGCTACGTTATAGCCCAGATTCGTGCCGCGCAACCGGAAGTATTGCGACTTCTTCGCCGAGCCCAAGTCATAAGTGATTACATTGTAGCCTTCCGCATCCGTTACCCAATCATCCGAGGTAAACGAAGCGAGCACTTTGGTCGAATCGTTGGTGTCCTTGTTGTAGGCGGTCGAGTCGGACGGGTCCGCCAAGCCTGTAATATCGCCGGCAATCAGGTCTACGTGATCCACCTGGGGCCTCATGCCGCCCGATATCCCGCTGTCCACTGGATTCTCATAATTGTTGCTCTTGGGGCTCTTGAACCGGATCGTAAGTTTACGGTGATCGCCTTCGGTTACCGTTACGTTCGGATTGCTCGCTCCCATCTCCAGCTTGCCGCCTTCTCCATCGATGTGGAAGTCGAGTGCATTGATAAGGTCGCCATAGACGGAGAACGATTTGCCCGAACGCATTCCGTTCAGAACGGCTTGCATGTCGTTGCCTTGCGTCCAGGTGTAGTTCTTGGCGTATTCACCCGGCCAGTATCCGCTGGTGTAGGGGGCGATAATCTTGAAGTGATAGTCCGAGTTGGCGAAGTTCCAATAATTCCGTCCTTCTCCGAGCAACGCGTCCCAAACGCCTCCAACCTTGGCGACCATATAATCCGTACCGCCGAAGGAACGGTTCTTGTACTTGTTATCGGCCGTCGGGTCGGAGGTATTGTAGCTGGTCGTATATCCGCCGCGATTCGGCTCCATCTGCCCGCCGATCATGCCTTCGAACCCGAAGTTGATGTCCGGCGCCGCATTGTTGAAGTCGCGAAGGGCGGCTACCGTCGTCTTGCCGTACCCTCTGGAAGGGTGGGTGACGATAAAGTAGCTGGTGTCCGCGAAGTTCTTCTTCAGCCATTGAATAGCCGCTAGGGCATCGGCGTGATTGAAGTTGCTGATGCGGGTGTCCTGTTGATTCCAGGCCGCCACATCGGCCGGATTGAACATCGATTCGGAGCGGTTGGTGAACAAATATTCGAATTGGTTCTCAGCCTTCAGCGCCTCGGCCGATCCCGGCTGGTCGGACAGAATGCCTACGGCCGCATGGTCATGCGTCGGAATGTCCCATTCGAAGGCGGAAAATATCGTTTTGCCCGCATATTTTCCCTGAGCCTGCAACGCTTTTATTTTGGGGACTTCGTATTCGCTGGCGCCCTTGGAGAACGGGATCGGTCCTCCCGGCACGTCGGCTCCGGTATCGTCCCGTTTGGACGATCTCAAGTGATTGGCGGTTGCGATCCAATCCAGGCCGTATTTATCGAAGGCGGCATCTAATACGCTCTCGAGAGACGATTGGGCGTCGTCGGATTCATAGGTGTGGGCGTGGAATTCGCCCGACATCCATTTCCCTGTACTTGCGGAAGCCGCAGGTTCCTGCGGGGTCAAGGTTTCTGCAGGCGAGCCGTAGGCCGGTGGTATGGACAAGCTTTGCCACATAAGCACTGCAGCAAGTGATGTGGACAAATAGAAGCGGAGATTTCTTTTCTTCAACATGTGTTCCTCCAATATTCTTAAAATTATGTACAATCTGTATTAAGAATAGAGGGCGAATGTAAAGCGATGTCGAAATTTGTTGAACATTTTTGTAATCTCAAATCATTCATCAAATGACAAATAATATTTTTTGTCATTTGATGAAATCAATGTTATGCTGTATACCAGAGGAGGGTGAGCTCATGAACAAGGCAAGCTCATTTTTGAGTAAAACGGAGATTATGGATGCCGCAGAACAGACGCTGCGAAGATTCGGGCCTGACAAGACCTCGGTAACCGATGTAGCCAAGCTGCTTGGTGTCAGCCACGGCACCCTGTACCGCCATTTCCCCAGCAAAGCGGCACTGAGGGAAGCCGTTACGGAACGCTGGCTGGAAGAGCAGATCGTTGTCCCGCTGGACCAGATTGTGAATGCCCCGGCAGAGAATGCGCTAGCGCAGTTAAGAATATATATCGCCCGGCTGATCGAGCTGAAGCGTCACTATGCCGAACAGGACAGTGAAATGTTCAAGATGTACACGGATGTTACGATGGAAGCCGCTGAGCTGATCCAGCAGCACATTCAGCGGATTATAGATCAGATGAGCATCCTTATTGACAGAGGGGTCCAGCAGAACCGGATTGCACAGAGTGCCGAAACGGGGGTGCTCGCCCGCACGATTTTTCATGCTACATCCAGGTTTCACCATCCGGCCCATGCCTATGAATGGCGGAGTGCAAGCTCCAGGCAGGACTTCGATCAGCTATGGCTGCTTCTGGAACAGGGCCTTACCGCTTCAGTTCATTAAGTAAATCCATATCACATTCTGGGAGGAATATATGATGAGTCAGTCCCTGCAAGGCAAGGTTGCGATTGTTACCGGGTCGTCAAGAGGCATAGGGCGTACTGTCGCGGAGAGATTAGCGGAAGAGGGGGCTTCGGTTGTTATCAACTATTCAAGCAGCCCGAAACAGGCGGATGAGGTGGTACAGGGCATCCAAGCCAAAGGCGGAACCGCCGCCGCGGTTCAGGCCGATATCAGCAAGCCCGCACAGATTGAGCAGCTGTACAAGGATACGAAAGCATTGTTCGGACAAATCGATATTGTGGTCAACAACGCGGGAATTATGATCAACAGCCTGGTCGGGGAGGCTACCGAAGAGCAGTTCGACAAGCAGTTCGCCATTAATGTCAAAGGAACCTACTTCTCTTGCCAGCAGGCCTTCTTGCACCTGGAACAGGGCGGGCGGATCATCAACTTCTCCACTTCAGTTAACGGGCAGATGTTCCCGGCCTACAGCATCTATGCCGGAACCAAAGGCGCCGTGGAGCAGTTCACCCGCCAGCTGGCCAAGGAGTTCGGCAGCAAAGGCATCACTATCAACGCGGTTGCGCCCGGTCCTGTCGCCACAGACTTGTTCCTGGAGGGCAAATCCGAAGCTCAGCTTGAGGGCCTGAAGAAGATGAATGCCTTCGGACGTCTGGGCCAGCCGGACGACATCGCCGGCGTCGTCAGCTTCCTCGCCGGAGCAGAGTCCGGGTGGATTACCGGCCAGACGCTGCGTGTGAACGGCGGATTTATCTAAGCTTCAGCGGCAAGACCACTACACAAGCCGTCCCCTCTCCGGGACGGCTTGTGATGGTTATGATGCCGTCGTGAAGCTCCACGATTTTTTTGACCAGAGACAAACCTAATCCGCTTCCGCCCCCACTGATGCTTCTGGCCTGGTCCACCTTATAGAAGCGTTCATAAATGCGGGGCAGCTCCTCCTCGGCAATGCCGATGCCAGTGTCTCTAATCCCAATTTCTATCCGGTTATCCAGTGTCTGCAGCCGGACCGTGATCATTCCGCCCTGCGGGGTGAATTTGATGCTGTTATGCAGCAGGTTGGTCCATACCTGGCTCAAGAGATCCTTAACCGCTTCTACAGTGACCTCCTCCAGTTCAGCCTCGACATCAATATTCTTGCCCAGCCACTGCGGCTCACAGGCCAGAATCATCTCCTGCAGCTGCTTATCCAGCCGGTAGGCCTTGCGTTCGAACGGAAAGCTCTCCGCTTCGAGGACCGACAGCTTCAGCAGGTTGTCACTGAGTCCGGAGAGGCGGCTGCCTTCGGCTTCAATGATATCAAGATAATGCGCCCTGCTCTCCGCACTCAGCCCTTCATCCCTCAACGCGCGGGCGAAGCCGCGGATGGAGGTGAGCGGAGACTGGATCTCATGGGAGACATTCGAGATGAAATCCTGGCGCATGGTTTCCATCCGGTTCAGCTCACTGGCCATTTCGTTGATGCCTTCAACAATACTGCCGAATTGCCCATAGCGCCTGTCGTTCTCCAGTTCCACCTTGAAGTCCCCCTTGGAAATTTGCCGCATCGCCGTAATAATCGGGATATAGAAGGCCCGTTCGCCTCCTCTCAGGCGTCCGATCAGCCCCGCGATGCCGGCCAGCAGGAACAGAATGAGAAACTGCAGCACCATCGTCAACAATTGGAACCTATAGGGTGTAAGAGACCATTTATAATGCTTCTCGAGCAGCCTTAATCCGAAGTACCCGGCGTTCCAGGAAAGATAGAAGCCTGTGATGACCATGATCATCCCCATGACTGCTTTTACAATCTCTCCTGCTCTGCTTCTGCTCATTTATTTATCCACCTCCAGGCGGTAGCCGAGACCACGAACCGTGCGGATGGTAAAACCAAAGTCCTCCTGGGCGAACCGATCTCGCAGGCGGCCCACGTGCACATCCAGCGTGCGTTCGTTCCCATCGAAGTCATATCCCCAAATTTCTTCAATCAGCCGGTCACGCGTCAGCGTCTGCCCCGGATAGCTGGCCAGCTTGAACAGCAGCTCAAATTCCTTAAGCGGCAGCGTCATATTCCCCTGATCCGTGATGACCTCGAACGTTTTGCGGTTCATGCGCAGATGTCCTACCGTTACGCTCTGCGCGGCAGAAATCTGGTACCGTTTCAGCAGCGCTTTAACCCGGGCAATCAGCACGGGAGGCTCGAACGGCTTGACCAGATAATCGTCGGTCCCCAGCTCAAAGCCCTTGACAATCTGGGAGGTCTCCCCTATGGCCGTCAGCATCAATATTGGAAACTCATAGCTTCTCCGCAGCTGCCGGCACAGCTCCCAGCCATCCATATTCGGCATCATGACATCAATGACCGCCAGATCCACACTGTTATCCTCAAGGACCTGCAGCGCCTCCACTCCATCAGAAGCGCCGTAGACCTCTTCCATGCCTTCAGCCCTCAAAAAGACTTCCACCAATTCGCGGATGTGCGGATCGTCGTCCACTACCAGAATTTTGGCCATATCCTGCTGAACCCTCCCCTTCTCCGCCGCCCGGAAGCTCCGGTGTATTCAACTGCAGCTGCTGGTTAGCGAATTCCCGGTACAGTTCATGCTCATTTAGCAGCTCCTCATGTGTTCCCCTGCCGGTAATCCGGCCCTTTTCCATAAAAATAATCTGGTCCGCATTCACTACAGTCGCCAGCCGGTGGGCAATGACAATCGTCGTCCGTCCCTTCATCAGGTTAGACAAAGCTTTTTGCACTACTGCCTCCGACTGGCTGTCGAGACTGGAGGTGGCTTCGTCGAGCATCAGAATCCGGGGATCGCGCAGCAGCGCCCGTGCAATGGCGATCCTCTGACGCTGGCCTCCGGACAGCTTCACCCCGCGTTCTCCGACATCCGTATCATAACCCTGCGGCAGCTCGCTGATGAAGCCGTCGGCATAGGCCATCGCCGCCGCACGGCGCAGCTCATCCATGCCAACCTCCCGGTTCAGGCCATAAGCAAGGTTGTCGGCAATCGTGCCGGAGAGCAGCGGGCTTTCTTGAGACACGTAGCCGATCAGCTTGCGCCAGGAACGAAGGGAGAAGGTGGACACCGGCTTCGCTCCCAGCTTGATCACCCCGCTCTGCGGTTCATAGAACCGTTCCAGCAGCGAGAAAAGAGTGGTTTTGCCGCCCCCGCTGGGTCCGACAATCGCCGTCACCTGTCCCGGAAGCATGGAGAAGCTCACTCCGCTGAGCACCGGTTCACCTGTTTTGTAACCAAAGCTTAAATCATCGATCACGATAGGCTCTTCAGCCCCCTTAACCTCCTCTACACCCTCGTAAATTTCCTCATCGGCCGCCAGGGTTTCAATGATCCGCTCGGAGGCGCCTTTGGCTTTTTGAATCTGGGTGAAGAACTGGGTCAGTTGGGTCAGCGGCATCACGATCTGAATTAAATACAGGATGAACGCGACCAGCTCCCCTGCCGTCAGGACACCTGAAGACACCTGCATTCCGCCATAGCCGATAATCACTACCAGCAGCATCATGAATACGAAGGAGACGAGCGGGCTGATCATGGCGCTGATTTTGCCCTCACGGATACCGAAGGACAGCAGGTTCATGATTCCGGTACGCCCTGCTTCATATTCTTTTTGCTCCGCGCCGGAGGATTTCACCAGCCGGATTTCAGACAAAACGCCGCTGAGTGTAGCGGTAAAGGACGCTGTTTCATCCTGTGTGCCCTTGGATATTTTGTACATCTGCCGTCCCAGCGGAACCAGAATCAGTGCGGACAGCGGGAGTACCGTGAACAGCACCAGCGTCATTTGCCAGTTCAGATAGAGCAGTACAGCAATCGAGCCGACGATGGAGATCACTCCGGTGAACAGGCTCGCCAAATGCTCCGAAATCAGCGTCTTGATGATCCCGGTGTCGTTCGTCATCCGGCTGACACTTTCTCCGGTACGATTGTCATTGTAGTACGCTACCGGAAGCACAAGAAACTTACGCCACAACCTGTCCCGCAAGCCTGCCACTGTCTTCTGACCGGCATAGTTCAGCAGGTAGATTGAGATTCCTCCAGCAAGGGTCTGGGCAATAAAAGCCCCCGCAATACCGGCGATCTGCAGCTTGCTGATGGATGCCAGCGAGAACCCGTCGACCATGTTCTTGGTGAACATGGGGATCACAAGACCCACAAGAGTCGATATCATGCTAAGCGCAACAGCAAGAGTAAGCAGTCCATAGGAAGGCCTGGTGCCCTGCAATAGCTTCAAAAAAGGCTTCAAGGACGTGCCCTGCTTCTTGTCAGGCTGATTATTATTCATAGAAATTCCCCTTTCCAGCGGGTTCATGCAATGACGTCGTTTGCCGTCTCTTCCGCCTTAATCACCACATTATCTTAGCCGTGTAAACTGAAGTTAAACGGCTGACTATTGTAGAGAGGAATCATCCGGGTGAAGCGGGGCCAGCTTGAGGGCGGCGGCATAGTCCTCCGGTGTGTTCATGTTCATCAGGGAAAACGTATGTGTTCGGGGGCCTTCCTCATAATCACTGTCCCGGACATAATGAACATCAAGTACATCCAGGAACTCCATTACCCGCAGTTGCCGCCGCGACAGGAATTTCTCCAGAATGGGGAGGATGCTCCGGTTATAGAGCGCGAGCAGCGGCTGGACTCGGCCTTCGGAGGTTACAGGAACAACGGCCTGTATATCCCCCCCTCCGTACGCAATCTCCAGCATATGCAAGAACAGTCCTTCCGAAGCAAAAGGCAGGTCACAGGCCAGTACAGCTACCCATTCTGTATGAGATCCCTGAAGTGCGGCATGCAGCCCGGCTAGCGGTCCAAGTCCCGGATAGATATCCGGGATCAACGGCAGGTGAAACATGCGGTAAGCCCTCCGTTCTTCTTCACCGCAAGCAATGACTACATGTTCCGTTATGGAGGATAACCTGGCTGCGCTGTAAGCGATCAGCGGCTTCCCCTCTAGCATAAGCAGCGCTTTGTCGGCTCCCATCCGCCGGGAGCGTCCTCCAGCCAAAATCACTCCTGTAATTTCCATATATATCCTCACTATTCCATGGATTTGGCAATGATTTAACCGCAGGTTTGTATCCCTTTTCAACAAGTGTTACAGTGGTAGAAGCAGCCCCTTCAAGGCTGTGTGAATGAATGAAAGGCATCTGGCAGGAAAGGAGTGCCCAATTTTGCGGGAGAACCTTGATAAGCAGTTTTCCTTCACCTCATTGAAGTGGTACAACTTCTTCTTATATGGGACAGTCGTCCTCTTCACCAGCTTCTTTCCACTATACCTGCAGGAAGTGGGAATGAACAAGCTGGAGATCGGAAGTTTAATGTCTGTTGGGGCGCTTGTCTCCATTATTGCCAATCCCTTCTGGGGCATTTGGACAGACCGGTACCAGAATATCCGCCGGATTGTTCTGCTGATGCTGACAGGGACACTGGTATTATCCCAGGTTGTGTTTCAGGCAAATACATATGAAATGATCTATGTTTCCATACTGTTCTTTTATTTTTTCCAGGGTCCGCTGTTTGCCGAGAGCAACACCATGATTCTGAGCTACATTGACGGTACAAGGCACCGCTTCAGCTCTTTCCGGCTGTGGGGATCGCTGGGTTGGGCGTTTACGGCTATTCTTGCCGGACCGGTAATCGATTGGGGCGGGGTGTCCGTGCTGTCCTACCTATTCGCGGCGCTGCTCTGTGCAGCCATGATCTCTCTGATTGTCCTGCCCAGACTCGACCATTCCATCGGTATTGCGCCGCTGCCATTCAAGGGGTTCGGCCAGATCTTTTATCATCCGTTTTTTCTGAGCTTCATCTTCTTCGGGATTCTGGTCTCGATCCCCAATACGATGAACAACACCTTCGTGTCCCTGTATATCACGGAGCTTGGGGGCAGCAAAACCATGATCGGTCTGGCCGTGTTCCTCTCCTCGATTCTGGAGGTGGCTGTTCTGCTGTTGTGCGACCGTTATTTGAAACGCAGCATACCGGTACTGCTCGGCTGGCTGGCGCTGGTCAGCGCCCTATTCGTCCTGCGTTGGTGGCTAATGGCCGATTCGACCACACCGCTGCAGGTGGCTTTTATACAAATCCTGCATTGCGTTACGTTCGGGGGGTTCTTCTTTGTCGGCACCCGGCTGACCATGCTGCTGGTTCCGAAGCCTTACCGTTCCTCAGGACAAGCGCTGTATACCCTGACCTGGAGCGGCCTCTCTGGGATTATGGGCGGTGTTCTCGGCGGCTGGCTATACCAGTATCTTGGCGCACAGAGCATGTACCAATCCAGCGTCTTTATGACGCTGATCGGAACCCTGGGATTCGGCGCGATGTGGCTGCTTGTCAGCCGCGGGGGCTATCATCCCCACGGCGGGCATCCGGACGAAGAACTAGAAGATATTTGAACTAAAACGTTGAAGCCTGAGTCTCAGGCCGTAAAAATCAGAAAAGCAGCGATCATCCAGTCCCTTGGCTGGAAGATCGCTGCTTTTTATTTTTAGTCAACTGCTGCTCCTGCTCATTCAAAGGTATTTCTACCTTTGATTCCGCTCTACTTCGCCTGTTTGGCTCATTCAAAGGTATTTCTACCTTTGATTACGCTCTACTTCACCTGTTTGGCTCATTCAAAGGTATTTCTGCCTTTGATTCCGCTCTACTTCGCCTGTTTGGCTCAATCAAAGGTATTTCTACCTTTGATTCCGTCACTTTCGCCCCAGAGCAAAGGGGCTGCTTCCGTCATATTATGACTCCGGGCAGCCCCTTGTGGCATTTCAGATGTTACAGCCTTATTTGGCAGGCTGGAACGAGCTTTTGAGGGAAACGATAAGATTGAATACCAGGTGATCCGGTGCCGAATATTTGCTGTCCACGTTGAAGTATCCATGACGGAAGAACTGGAACTTGTCCTGCGCTACACTATCCTTCAGCCCCGGCTCCACAAAGCCATGGAGGATCTCGATAGATTTCGGATTCAACTGATCCAGGAAGGTGGGTTCCGGCTTGTCGGCGGAAGGCTCCATGCCTTCAACTTCAGCCTCCTGATCCGCCTCCTCGGCGGAAATCAGCGGCTCATAGAGGCGGAATTCTGCCGGTACAGCTTGGCTGGCATCCACCCAGTGCAGCGTTCCCTTTACCTTCCGGCCGGTGAAGCCGCTGCCGCTCTTGGTTTCGGGGTCGTACGTACAATGCAGCTCGACAACTTCGCCGTTCTCATCCTTGATGAAATCCGTACATTTGATGAAATAAGCATTCTTCAGGCGCACTTCATTGCCGGGGAACAGACGGAAATACTTGTTCGGCGGGTTCTCCATGAAGTCATCACGCTCAATATAGATCTCACGGGAGAACGGAATTTGGCGGGTGCCCATGGCCTCATTCTCCACATTGTTCTCAATTTCGAACCATTCTGTTTGGCCTTCCGGGTAGTTGGTGATAACCACCTTCAGCGGCCGCAGCACCGACATGGTCCGGGGAACCGTCAGCTTGAGATCCTCACGGATAAAATGCTCCAGCATTTGCAGGTCCACCAGACCCTGGCTCTTGGAAATCCCGGTCTCATGCACAAAGCTGCGGATTGCTTCCGGTGTATAGCCACGGCGGCGGAGCCCGGAGATCGTCGGCATGCGCGGATCGTCCCAGCCGTCAACATGGCCTTCATCCACCAGCAGCTTCAGCTTGCGCTTGCTCGTGACCGTCTGGGCGAGATTAAGGCGCCCAAATTCATATTGATGCGGGGAAGCCGGCATTTCGCATTCGGCTACCACCCAGTCGTAGAATGGCCGCTGGTCCTCGAACTCCAGGGAGCAGAGCGAATGCGTCACATGCTCAATAGCATCCTCAAGCGGATGCGCAAAGGTATACATCGGATAGATGCACCATGCATCGCCCGTATTATGATGATGAGAATGAGAAATCCGGTAAATGACCGGGTCGCGCAGGTTGATGTTAGGGGCAGACATGTCGATTTTGGCACGCAGCACCTTTTCGCCATCCTTGAATTCCCCTGCCCGCATGCGGCGGAACAAATCCAGGTTCTCTTCAATTCCGCGCTCCCGGTACGGGCTGTTCACTCCCGGCTCGGTCAGCGTACCCCTATGCTCACGGATTTGCTCAGCGGTAAGGTCGTCCACGTAAGCTTTGCCTTTTTGAATCAGCAGCTCTGCTCTTTCGTACATGTCCCCGAAGTAATCCGAAGCAAAACGCAGCTCTTCCCATTCATAGCCGAGCCACTTCACATCCTCCTGAATAGAGTTCACGTATTCCGTATCCTCTTTGAGCGGATTGGTATCGTCGAATCTCAGGTGAGTCTTGCCGCCGAATTCATCAGCCAGGGTAAAATTAATCCAGATCGCTTTGGCATGCCCGATATGTAAATAACCGTTCGGTTCCGGCGGGAAGCGGGTGACCACTTCCTTCACTTTTCCCGAGCTCAGATCTTCGGTAATGACATTCTTGATGAAATTGGAGGGTGTTCCACGGTTCTCCACAGTTATCAACCTTTCATTCTGTAATATTACTACTTCCTTGTATGAACATGTTTCCTACTAATATACCCGTTAACCAGGGAATGTTCAATAAAAGTCAAGAAGAAACGGCGGGGAGGTCCAGCTTCAGAGGCCTGTTTTCCCGGGGTGCTTTGACTTATTTCACAGCTATGGGGTAGCATGAGGATTATGGGTATATATCTGTAAATCTAATAGAGGGGGACTCATTCATGAAGCCGATCAAGCTGCCCAAAGAACAGCGGGAGATCATTACCGGGAATATCCAGGCCTACTTCGAGACCGAGCGTGGCGAAACTATCGGTCATCTGGCGGCGGACAGCCTGCTGGAATTCTTCCTGCAGGAGCTGGGCCCGGCGATTTATAACGGAGCACTGGGCGACTGCCGCACACTGGTAGGTGAGCGGATGCAATCGCTGGAGGAAGACATTTACGCATTGGAATGGAAGAAACGCTAATCCTTGTGCCGCAGAGGGGGTAGCCTCATGTTCAATTATGTCATTGATGAAGAGCTTACGCTGAAGCTGCTGATGCCTGAGCATGCACGCCACATGTTCGCGCTGGTGGAGCGCTCGCGCACCCGCCTCAGAAAGTGGCTGCCTTGGGTTGATGGGGTGACGGAGCAGGCTCATCTGGAGACATTCATCAAAAATTCCGTAAAGCAGGCCAGTGAGAACGGCGGTTTCTCCGCCGGACTGTGGGTCCGGGGCGAGCTGGCCGGCATCATCGGATACCACGAGATTGACTGGCACAACCGCTCGGTCGGCATCGGCTACTGGCTCGGCGAAGGCTATGAAGGCAAAGGCTACATGACCAGCGCCTGCCGGGTCCTCGTGGATTACGCACTGCTCGAAATGGATCTGAACCGCGTCGAAATCCGCTGTGCCACCGGAAACCGGGCAAGCCGGGCCATACCTGAACGGCTGAGCTTCATATTCGAGGGAGTCATCCGCCAAGCGGAGAAGCTCCCGGCCGGCTATGTGAACCACGCTGTCTATGGCCTGCTGCGCAGTGAGTGGAAGCTGCTGGGGTGAAAAGGTGGAGTAGAGGCTGCTAGGACGGGAAGCAGTACGGAAAGTATAGGTGCGCTGGCACAGTATACGATGCGGAAAAAGCAGGTTTGTTTCTATAGTATGCGGTACGGAAGGTAAAAGCTCGTTGGAATGAACGGCCTATGCCTTGGGTTCGAAACTAACGGAGTGCAGCGCCCAAACCCCCGGAGGACTCCCCCGGGGGTTTGATCTGCCTGGACACTTTTCAAATGTTAGACCGTATGGATGGAACCTTGCGTATGCCGTGCATGATTATATCAAAGATAAGCCGGACATTCGTCTTAAGCTCCGGCTATAACAGCGCAGACGCTCTAGCTCTCCTCCGCATCCAGCCAGCCCTGGAACTTCGCCCGCGTCACAGCAGACAGGGTCTCCAGCCGGGCAAGCTCTGCCAAGCCAGTCTTGACCTTGCGTCCGTGCTCCATGAGATAGAGCACTTGCTTGACGGGAAAGCTGCCCTCGCCGCTTTCCCGTTTGATGATTGGGTCGCCAGCGGCCACCTGACCCTCACGCAGCACACGGAAGTAGAAACCGCTGTATCCGGTTTTTAACACCTGGGCCGGCATATCGGCGGGTCCGTGTTTTTGCGCCAGCTTATAGCACGGAAAACGCGGCTGGCTAACCTGCAGCAGAGCCGAACCCATCTCATACACATCGCCGATGCAGACTTCCGTCTCCAGCAGGCCGCTGGCAGTGATATTTTCGCCGAACGCAGAATACTCCAGCTTCTTGCCCAGCCACTCCTCCCAATAAGCATAATGCTCAAAGGGATACACGCACACTGCCTTGTCGGGACCGCCGTGGTTCACACGATCCGCTTGTCCATCTCCGTCGAACCCTTCCGAATGAAGCTGCATCCTACCGGCTGCCGGCAGTTTGTAAATGCCGGTTTCCAGCGGCTTCCCCCGGTAATCCACAGTCTTGGGCTTGCCTACATTAAGCGAGATGACTTCCATTCGTATTCCCTCCAATCAGCTTGCAACTCATAAAGACCTCATCTACATAACGTCCGCTGAGATAGAACTCCTCATACAGACGGCCTTCCTCCACAAACCCGCATTTGCGGTAAAATGCAAGCGCAGGTTCGTTGCAGGACAGCACACGCAGCCGCAATTTGCGAATTCCATTCTCTGCCGCATGGCTTTTGATCGCCTGGATCAGCTGGCGCCCGATACCCTGTCTCTGAAAACGGGGATGAACGGCGATATTGACCTCACATACATGGCGGTTGCTCTCCATACCACTGGGACAGCCAAAGCCGACATAGCCGCACAGTTCCCCATCCTGCAGAGCCACCAGCTGCGAGCCGGGAGGGGCATGCATCAGATAATCCTCGCGCGAGCGCCACATTAACGGTCCGGGTGTTGTATCCTCGGTCCAGATCATATTATCAAGAACAATCAGCTCCCTGGCATCCTTGATTTCCGAGGGCCGGATTGTAAAGGCATCCCTGTTCAGTTGTTGCATCGCTTTTACACCCCTTGCCTTACTCTAGTCACCCGAAACGGGCCACCGTGTTCAATTAAGGATTCCCACTTGCAGATTTATGCCGCATCCCGTTCCAGTGTACGGGACATCCGGTTGATGTATGCATGGAACCCAAAGAACCCTACCGACAGCACAGCCATCCCGCAGGCCAGCCACCCCGTCGGCGCAAGCCCTCCGCTATCAAACTGGACGCCCAGCAGATAAGGCCCGATCACCCTGCCAACCGCGCCGATTCCACCACTAAGTCCCAGGTAGAATGGAGCACTGTGGCCGGAATGATCTGAGATGAACGAAGGCATTGCGGGGGAGATCAGCATCTCACCGAGTGTAGCCAGCACCATTGCCAGCAGCAGTCCCGGATAGCTTGGCATAAGCAGGATCACCGCATAGCCGGCCAGATAGAACACGGCACTTGCTGTCATTTGCGCCGTTGAGGTTGCCGCGAACCAGCGTTTGATCAGGCTGACCAGCGGCTGGGCAGCGAAGATCAGAATACCGTTCAGCGTCCACAGGAAGCCGTACATCTGCTTCGGCCAGCCTTCCGAAATAATAAACGGGGATACGCCGGCATTCCAGATCGAATTCCCGATCAGCAGAAACATCGAGCCAATAGCCATGAACAGGTAAATCCGCGTGTGGCCCATAAGCCTCCAGCCGGATTGTTCATGCTGAGGTTGTTTTCTCAGGTGCTGCTCATCCGGTGATGCTGTTCCCACCTTGCGCAAATAAAAAAAGAAAAATACGGCAAACACCGCCGAGGTCACTCCGTTCAGCACAAAACTAAGCATATAGTTGCCCAGAAAGCCGCTAAGTGACGTTCCGATGGCTACCCCTATATTATTGCAAACATAGATAATGTTAAACAGCTCCGCGCGCTGCTCGGCAAAGCGGAATCCGACAAATGCCTGGATTGCCGGCAGAGACAGCGAGTTGAACAATCCGAATAATCCCATCAAGACGATGAATAAATGCCAGTTGTTGCTTGCCGCAGGAATGGAGAACAGGGACAAGGCAGTCAAGGCAAGAGCTCCTACAATCAGGCGGTTAACGCCGACCTTATGATAGAGCGAGCCACCCAGCAGCTGGCCGGCAATCCCGCCGAGTGCTTGAACAAGCAGCACGATACCGGCATCCTTCATACTGCGGCCGAGCTCATCGTATACATACATGGTCACAAGCGGCCACATGAGCGCGCTGCCGGTTGCGTTAATCAAGCTGGCAATGAGAAATACTTTGACTTCCTTAGGATATCCTTGCAAAAACCTCATATTTTGTCTTTCATCCCCTGTTACCTATGTGTCATTAATCCATCCAGTATCATCCCAAAACAGGGTCAAGAGCAAGCGTATGAACTGACGCATTGGCGCGTCACCTAAGCATAATATATTCCATTCAAATTAAACAGATTCTCCTGCAGGCTGCGCTTCTCCACTTCGCTTCACTTCTACCGTTGCTGAGAAAAAAGTGGCCCCGTTGCCCATATCGCTCAGCCGGTCCGGTGTCAGCACGTTAACCCTCTGTCTGCGTCCCTTGCCTTCCCACCACAGCCCCTGGCTGATCACGGTGCCCGGAAGCATCTTGTCCGTTACCATGGCCCACAGCTCGATAGCGCCTCTGCCGTTGTACACAGTCAGTTCGTCACCGTCCGCTATACCTCTTGCCGCTGCATCTACGGGATGAATCTGCAGCGTTGGACGCTTCTCCATGCGCTGGTGCTTCTCCACATTGGAGAAGGTGGAGTTCAGGAAATTATGGTTCGGCGGCGACACAAACATCAGGGGATAAGGCGCCCCCGGCTGCGGCAACCGCTGACCGTCATAGCCTTCCTTGAGCGGCGTGTATGTTGGCAGCGGAGGCAGCCCGGCCAGCTCCATGGCCTTGGAATACAGCTCGATTCTGCCGGACGGTGTCGGCAGGTGTTCCAGATAATCCGCCTGCGGCGACATATCCAGTTTCACGAACCGTTCAGCCACCAGCCGCTCCAGCGTGACCCCTTTCATATAGGGATTGTGCGGATAATCCAGCGCCTGACGGATCATATCATATTCGGAATCGCTGAAAGTTGCTGCATCAAAGCCCATCGCCCGGCCAAGCAGCGAGAAGACCTCCATATTGCTTTTGCATTCGCCCGGCGCATCCAGCACAGGCTCCTGAAGCTGCATATAGTGATGCCAATACGAACCGTACAGATCCACATTCTCAAACGTGGAGGTTGCAGGCAATAGGATATCGGCATAGAGCGCCGTGTCGGTCATAAACAGATCATGTACTACTGTGAACAAATCCTCGCGGGCAAATCCCTTGCGCACACGCTCCGCATCAGGCGCCACCACTACTGGATTGCAGCAGTAGACGAACATGCCCATCACCGGCTGCTCTTTCATCTCCAGCGCTTCACCGATCCGGTTCATGTTGATCGTGCGTGTCCCGCGGTTTGACCGCAGATCAGGACGCGTTAGTGCGCGGGCATTCGTTGCGGTGTAGCCTCCATTTGACTTGATCGCTCCGCCTCCGGTCTTCCGCCAAGCACCTGTAAGTGCCGGAAGACAAGCAATCGTGCGCACATTCATGCCCCCATTATCGTGGTGCTGCAGGCCATTGCCGATGTGGATATGTGATACCTTGGCTTCGCCATACAGCTTGGCCAGCTTCTCGATATCTGCCGCCGCAATGCCAGTAATCTCTGCGACCCGTTCTGGCGGATATGCAAGCACATGCTCGCGCAGCTCCGTGTGCCCCGTTGTATAACGCTCCATAAATGCTTCATCCGTCATGCCATCCCTGAACAAGATATGCATCATCCCTAGCGCGAGGGCTGTATCCGTGCCGGGATAGAGCGGCAGGAACCAGTCTGCCCACTGTGCCGTACGGTTGCGGTGCACATCGATCACGACCACCTTCGCCCCCCGTTTACGGGCCTGTTCGGCATAGATGACCTGATGCATGTTCGTGCTGACAATGTTGCCGCCCCAGACAATGATCAGATCGGCATTGACCGTATCCTCGGGACTTGTCCCGCCATTGAATCCCATCGTATATTTCCAGCCAGCAGTGCCTGCCGCACTGCAAATGCCCTGCTCCAGACGACTTGCACCGAGCGCATTAAAAAACCGCCGGTCCATCCCGTCCACACTAAGCACCCCCATATTGCCATAGAAGCTGTAAGGGAGAATGCTTTCCGGCCCATAGGTACCGGACAGTTCCTTGAAACGGCTGGCGATTTCACCAATGGCCTCCTCCCAGCTGATCGGCTTGAAAGAACCACTCCCTTTCGGCCCTGTACGACGCAGAGGCTGCAACAGACGTTCGGGGTGATGCACCCGTTCCGCCATATGCCGTACCTTGTTGCAGATCGCCCCTTTGGTCACCGGATGCTCGGGGTTGCCTTCCACCTTAATGATTTTGCCGTCCTGCTTATGCACTAGAAGTCCGCATGTGTCAGGGCAATCCAGCGGACATACCGCCGGAAAAACCCCATCTCCGCTGTAACTCATGGGCGTTAGTCCCCCCTTGTCACTTGAATATGTATATTCTATAACTGCACCTGTTCTACGTAAAGAAAATAGGCGAAAACAAACTGATTCGTTCCAACTATGTCAGGGTAATAGAGCATATGAAACACTCCCTATGAATTCGCCGTGAGCCCGATTTCGTTCCCCCGAGTCGGATATGCACGGCGAATTTTGTGTTGTCTGAGATACAAAAAGACACTCCCTAATAGATATCAGGGAGTGTCTGTATAACCATCCAGCCCATGCGGACCGTTAGTATTTTATGCGTGTTTTTTTACACCGGCAGCAGAAATACCTTCCACCGATTGAATAGCCGCTGGCGCTTTGCGCAGGTAAGCCATCCAGTATGCAAAAGCGACGAAGATGGCGCCGCCTGTCAGGTTGCCCAGCCAGACCGGAGCGAAATTGCCGAAATACTGCGACCAGGTAAAGTGACCTTCAAAAATAGCAGCAGGGATAAGGAACATGTTAGCTACAACGTGCTGGAAGCCGATAGCTACAAACGCCATAGTCGGAAACCAGATCCCGAGGATTTTACCACTGAAATTATCCGCTCCGTAAGAGAGCCATACCGCCAGGGCAACGAGCCAGTTACAACCGATACCGGAAACAAAGGCCTGCAGGAAGGTAGCATCAATCTTGTGTCCGGCCATATCCACCAGTTTATCCAGATACACGCCATCTGCAGTGAGGCCAACAACGTGGCCGAAGAAATAAGCGACGAACAAGGCACCGGCGAAATTACTGATTGTAATCAGCACCAGATTCTTGAACATTTCCCATAGCGAAATCTTCTTCGCCATAAAAGCCAGCGGCACAGCCATCATATTACCGGTCAGCAGTTCCCCTCCGGCCAGCAGCACCAGGATCAGACCTACCGGGAACACGGAAGCGCCGATAAAGTTAGCGATAGAGCCCCATTCCTTCGGTGCGCCTGCGATAACGCGAATGTCCAGCAAAAATCCGAGCGCGATGAACGCTCCCCCCAAGAAGCCAAGAATAAGTACGGTACTGAGTGAATTATGCGCCTTCTTAATTCCGTTCTCTACCGTGACTTCGGCAATCCCCTGCGGTTTGTTATAAGCCATGATTCCTATCCCCTTCGAATTACTTAAAATTTGTTCCTTTATGCCATTGTAGCGTGTCAACTAACACATTTACGTGATAAATATCACTCTTGTAAAAACTAAGTGAAAGTTTTCACTGACATGTCAAATTTACCACAAAAGCATCCGCTGCGGAATATTTTTTATCTCAGAAGAGACGAATTCCCCATTTTCTGCGGGAGTCAACTTCCGTTACCCCAAAATGCCAGAGCACAGCAAAAAGCCGGAGCCGCAAAATCGGCTCCGGCTAACGGGGGCAGCCTTAGGTTTAGACAGTTACGGTTTCTTTACGGGCAACTGTTGCAGGCAGGGCTTGAAGTCCCGCTGTATTCAAGAAATTCCAAGGCTTGTTGTAGTGCGGCTGGAAGAAGAAATCAATGAAGGCCAGCTGGTCTACAGTCATTTTATTCTGAATGCACACTGACACGGTATTGATCGACTGTGTCAGATCCATCTTGGACATGATCTGTGCGCCGAGAATGCGGCGGGTCGAGCGGTCATAGACCACTTTTAGCTGAACCTGCTCAAAGGTTGGCATGAACTCGGGACGATAGTTGTCGGTCAGCAGAACACTCTCGATATCCATTCCTTCTGCAATAGCGGCATCCTCTGTCAGCCCGGTTCCGGCAATATTATCTTCATAAATCTTTATTCCCGAAGTTCCCTGTGTACCCATGTATGGGATCGTCTGCGATACCAGGTTGCGGGCTACCAGTGTTCCCATGCGTACAGCGTTGGTGGCCAGCGGAATGTAAGCATGTTTGCCGGTTGGATTATAATGAATTGCACAGCTGTCACCGGCGGCATAGATGTCCGGAAGGCTGGTCTGCATATAGTCATTGACGATAATCGCGCCGTTAGGCAGCATATCCACCTTACCCTTCAGCAGTTCGGTATTCGGACGGAATCCGATACAGAGGATAACCAGGTCGGTCTCATGCTCGCCTTTGCTAGTGATTACCTTGGTCACTTTGCCGTTCTCGCCAACAAACGAGCTAACCTTCTCGCCAAGTGCAAGAGTGATTCCGTGATCCTCCAGCGATTTTTGAATAGGAGTCGTGAATTCTTCATCCAGATATTTGCTCAGGATACGGTCCTCGCCGTCAATTAGCGTAACCTGTTTGCCATTCATTTGAAAAGCCTCCACCAGCTCGACTCCGATATACCCGGCGCCGACAACAGTGATTCTGTCCACCTGCTGCGCTCTTTCGATGATGGTGTTGGAATGATTGTAGTTCTTGGAGAGGAGAATACCGTCAAGCTCCATGCCCTCCAGCTTGGGAACAATCGGCCATGAGCCGGTAGTCATGATCAGCTTGTCATAGGAGTCATCGAATTCCTGGCCTGTCGCCAGATTGCGGGCACGCAATGTTTTGCGGTCGGTATCAATCCCGATAACTTCGTGGCGCATGTTCGTCTTGACGCCTAGCTCCGCAAGCTTCTCCGGCGATGAGTAGAAAAGCCCTTGCGGGTCTTTAATGACTCCACCCACATAAAGCGCGATCCCGCATGACAGGAAAGAAATATTATCATTGCGTTCATACACGGTAATCTCGGCATCCGGGTAAAGCTGGGCGGTATTGACGATTGCTGCGGTTCCGGCATGGGTACATCCTACGACTGCTACTTTCATGGTTTGTTCCTCCTCCAAATTGGGCATTTCATTTATTTGTGTTTGTATGTGATTAATTTCACTTTATGCGTTGATTATATTGTGATTTTTCTCACATTACAAGCCTTTTTGTGATTTTTCTCACATTGTTCACATTTGATGCAGATATATCGTCCCCGTATTTCCGGTGCGTCTGCATTAGTTTCTCTCCGGGCGAGCACATTATGTCTGGAGAGGAGAGGAAGGAGCAGGGAACCCTTAAGCCGGCAAACCGCGCAGCAAAGCCCCCATACTTCTGCTTAAGTCGCAGAGATATGGGGGCTGAAGTCTTGAATCAAGATGACTTTGATTTATTCCAGGCCGTTAATAACGCCATCCTCGTCTACCTGTATACCCTCTGCCGCCGGTTTGGCCGGAAGTCCGGGCATAGTGACCATATTGCCGGTGATGACCACCGCAAAACCCGCTCCAAGCGACAGCGTAATATCACGGACACCCATGGTGAAGCCTTCGGGTGCTCCCAGCAGTCTAGGCTGGTCCGAGAATGAGTATGGGGTCTTCGCCATACAAACCTGAAGCTGCTGCAGGCCAAGCTTCTCTATGATGTTCAGGCTGCGCTTCGCTGCCGGCGAGAAGGACACTTCCGCACCGTGGTAGATTTCGGTAACGATTGTATTGATTTTGGCCGGAATGTCCAAATTGTCCTCATACAAAGGAGCGAAAGCCGAGGGCTTACCTTCTCCCTGTTCCAAGAGCTTCTTCAGCTCCAGGGCGAGTTCAAGCCCCCCGGCGCTGCCTTCCGCCCATACTTTGGAGATGGCTGCCGGCACACCCAGACGGCGGCAAGCCTCCAGGACATCGTTAATCTCCGAAGGGGCATCGCCCTCGAAGTGATTAAGCGCTACAAGCACCGGAACGCCGAATTTGCCCAAATTCTCAATGTGACGCTCCATGTTGGCAATACCGGAGAGCAATGCTGCCCGGTTGGTTGTGTACAGCTCATCTTTACGGACACCGCCATTGTATTTCAGCGATTTCACCGTCACTACCAGCACAGCTGCAGCGGGAGTGAGTCCGGCTTGGCGGCATTTAATATCCATGAACTTCTCTGCGCCCAGATCCGCACCGAACCCCGCTTCCGTCACTACCACATCCCCCAGCTTCAAGGCATAACGGGTACCGATTACACTGCTGCAGCCGTGCGCGATATTGGCAAACGGTCCGCCGTGCACGATAACAGGCGTCCCCTCCAGAGTCTGCACCAGATTAGGCTTCACGGCTTCCTTCAGCAGCGCAGCCATGGCTTCTACTGCTCCGATTTGCTTTGCCGTCACCGGCTGTCCCAACTGGTCATATCCGACCAGCATGCGGCTGAGCCGGTTTTTGAGATCGGTAAGATCATCGCATAGACACAGTACGGCCATAATCTCTGAGGCCGTCGTGATCTGGAATCCGCTCTCCCGCACGGTACCGTTGCCATCGCCGAGGCCAGTCACAATGCTGCGCAGGCTGCGGTCATTCATATCCATTACGCGCTTCCAGACTATACGCTGAGGGTCAAGTCCCAGTGCATTGCCCTGGAAAATATGATTGTCGATCATAGCCGACAGCAGATTATGCGCCGAAGTTACCGCATGTATATCGCCCGTAAAATGCAGGTTGATCTCGTCTGCCGGAACAATCTGTGCCTTGCCCCCTCCTGTTGCTCCACCCTTCATGCCCAGACATGGACCAAGGGATGGTTCACGCAGTGCAGCTACTGTCTTGATTCCCACTGCGTTCAGCGCCTGGGAGAGTCCGATCGTCGTCAGCGTTTTACCTTCACCTGCCGGGGTCGGATTCACTGCAGTAACCAGCACCAGCTTTCCGTCCTGCTTGTGCTTAAGCTCGTCCCATAGAGATGGCGACAGCTTGCTTTTATATTTGCCGTACAGTTCCAGATGCTCTTCATGAATTCCTGCTGCCGATGCCACCTCTGTAATTAATCTCATGCCCTTATAAAACCCTCCTGCCGTTATTATCCTGCTTCATTCTGCCCTTTATTCCATTCCCCATGATGTACCTTATTCCTCTTCAAAGAATACAGTGTCTGTGAAAAGCGTCAAGGATAATTTTCATAAGCCGTAACTGAAAAATCCCCCTAACACAGCAAACGCCGTCATTCAGGGGGTGTAGGTATACATTCAATTAATAAAAGACAGCGAAGCGGCTAGGATTCGAAAAAAATGCGCATCTTAGAGCAGGGCTTCGATCTGTGCCTTCATGCCTTCCGGCGATTCCTTAGGCTCTACACGGGCTACCACATTACCGCTGCGGTCCACGAGGAACTTAGTGAAGTTCCATTGGATATCACTGCTCTCGCCATCACCCGGCTGCTGGCCCTTCAAATACTGAAAGAGCAGACTGGCATCCGGCCCGTTCACATCCACCTTGGCAAAAACAGGGAACTTCACGCCATAGTTAATCTGGCAGAACTCTTCCGCTTCTTCACTGGTTCCGGGCTCCTGTCCGGCAAATTGGTTGCAGGGAAAACCCAATACGACAAGCCCTTGGTCTCCGTATTGTTCATAGAGCTTTTGCAAATCCCCGTACTGTGGTGTAAGTCCGCATTTGCTGGCCGTGTTGGCAATCAGCAGCACCTTGCCTTCATAGTCCTTGAAAGGCACTTCTGTACCCGATGGTTTCACCCCGGCAAAACTGTAAATAGACATTCTGCATCCTTCCCTTCATCCGTGGATTGATCAACCGGCTATGCTCTGTAAGCCAACCTTTATCTTACCCTATTGCCGGAGGAATACAAAATAAAGGCATTGTGCCCGGACAAGCTAATGATCCCCTTCCGTTCGGGACAATCCGCAGGCATCTGCAATCAGCCGGAGAGATTTCAGCTTGTCCTCCAAGCCGTGCATCGGCATGGCGAACATAATCTCCTCGCAGCGGTATTCTTCCATGAGCGCAATAAACTGCTGCCGCACCTCCTCCGGCGATCCCAGGACCGTCCGCCTGCGGTTCTCCTCAATCCGAAAGCGGTCGTACGGTGTATAGGTGTAGTCCAGAGCGGTTTCTACTGAAGGTGTACCTGTTGAGACATGGCCTTTCTCCAGCAGAACCAGCGACAAATCCATGCTGGCAGCCAGCCGGTCTGCTTCTACGGAAGTCCCGGCACAAACAGCAAACACCGATACCAGCGCCCGTGGAGCAGCGGCTGCGGGGGAGGGGTGGAAGCTGTTCCGAAAGGATTGGACCGTCTTCCCGCCTCCGTCACCATTAATGAATCTGGCATAGGCGAAGCGGGTGCCCAGCCTTGCGGCAAGATCGGCACTGTCCCTGCTGGACCCGAGCAGCCAAAGCTCCGGTGCAGTGCTGACTTGCGGGCTGGCCGAAAGCCCGGCAAAACGGTGTGCGGCATCCGGACCGCCGTACAGATAGCTGAGCAGATCCATGATCTGCAATTCGTAAAGTTCCGCACCGCCTGTCCGGTTCTCCTGAAGCGCTCTTACAGCAAGTGCCCCGCCTCCTGCAGCACTGCCCACCCCTAGATCGATGCGTCCGGGATATAGAGCTTCAAGTACGCGGAAATTCTCGGCTACCTTGTACGCGCTATAATGGGGGAGCAACACGGCTCCTGAACCAATGCGGATCGTTGAGGTTACTGCAGCCAGATGGGCCATCAGCACCTCGGGACTTGAACCGGCCAGTCCGCGTGCGGCATGATGCTCGGAGACCCAGAAACGGTGATAGCCCAGCCTGTCAGCCTCTCTGGCAAGGCTTACGGTCTGGGCGATTGCCTCAGCGGGCGTGCAGCCCTCAGAGACGGGTGATTGATCCAAAATGCTTAATTTCATAGACTGAGCATCTCCAAGTCAGGTAATAGGGGGTGATAACCATTGCTATCTCCATTATATCATCCCGTTCCCCGCGCCTTCACCATGATTTCCGGAGGCTCTCATTCGCACAAAACCGCCCCGTACAGGGCGGAAATCTTCAAGCTCACACTGAGATGCCAGTGCAGCAGCATCTGCCCGGCTCACCGGGCCAGCTTCACCAGCATATGGGCCAGCCGGTGGCGTTCTTCCTTGCTGCCCACCTTCCACAGCTCCTGCAGCAGCTTCTCCTCGCTATTACGGGGTTCTTCATGGTCAGCCAGATAGTCGGCTATTTTTTCCGCCGCCACCGCCAGCTGCTCTTCACCCAGACCGATTTTCCGAGCCAGATGAATACGCTTTCCTAAATAGGCCTTGAAATCCTCAAAATTGTTCAAAATGACTTCCTTCTGTTCCGGGTCAATCCGGTCCAGGGCTTCATTCACTTTGCCTAGCGCAACATTTCCGTCCTTATCTACAACATGATTATGCTCCGACATCTGAAATTCCCCTTCCGCTGGAAAATTCATGGTTTCCCACTACTTAACCAAGGGTCAGACAGATGAATCAACGGGAGATGGCTGCCTTCAATGGAAAAGGCAGCCACAGCATGGTCAGCAGGCGAGAACTTTTCCGCCAACCCCTACAGAAAATACAGAGATACAGACCGTACTTCGTCCCTTGCCCAATCTAGACCGCACCTATGGACGGCCACTCCAGCTCAAAGCCGTTATTGCGCAGGCGGGTCTGGAAGCTGCTCAGCTGCTGGGGAGAATTCCGTACCTCACGGGGGGTGATCCCGTTATCCAGACAATATGCGGCTAGCATGCCAGCAGCCTCTCCAATGTTCCATTCCACCGGATGAAGCCGATAGCAGCCGTTGGTGATATGCGTGGTCCCAATGTCTTTGGCAGCAGCGATCAGGTTGTTCACCCGAATCGGGATCAGCGCTCCCAGCGGAATCTGGAACGGCAGTGAAGGAATGTCGATAAAGGTCCGCAGCGCGGTGCTGGGGTGAAGATCAATCCGGTAACTGCCGATGCCAACCGTATCCGGGTATTTCTCAGCCCGGCCGTCCGGGCGGTCTGCCGGGCTCAGATGCTGCTCCAGGATGGTGAACTCCGCCCGGATTCGCCGTCCTTCCCGAATATACGGAGCTTGCGCAAGGCCATGCGGCGCCCCCGTAGCATCGGGGCGTGGACGCAGGCCGGGATAACCTATGCCGCCATCCTTGCGCGGCGCCTCCGTCTGCATCCAGTACAGCAAGGAAAGACTAAGCTGCTTCGCATGCTCCAGGTGGCGCTGCCTTTCCCCGGGAGAAACGTCAATAATCGACCCAAGCCAATAGTCATTCTGCGGCCAGTTGACCACACTGAGATCTGTCTGGTAGACCCCCGGCTGAAAATTACTGCGGTCCGCCAGTCTACGGTAAGTAAACAGCGGATTCCCCCCCTCCTCCGGTAAGAGCACGTAGGTTACAGGCTTTAGCGTCGAAGGGGAAGGAACCGTCCAGCTGAGCTGCGGAGCAGGCCAAAAATCGGCCTGGTAGCTTCTCCAAAAGTTATATTCCCGCGGCTTGGCAATCGTATAATCCTCGCCCTCAGTATAGTCTACTGCCAGACAATGCGTAAACGCTTGAATATCCTGCGGATCGGCCGGACCCGCAAGCGCATGCCTTTCCCCGGTCTCTGCAGCGGACTCGGCGCCCGTTACGTACTCTACGCCTGCCAGCGGCAGCACATCCCCTTCTTCAGTCGCATCCAAAAAGTAGCTGCCGGTCAGGACGAGCTTCTCCCCATCCTGACCGCATACGGTTACTGAAATCACATCATCGCCGTCTGTCTCTGCCCGCACGGGCTTGTATCCTGTCCATATCTGCAGCCGCCCGCTATGTACATAGGGGGCCAGCATATCCCGGAGTACAGCCAGCGCGGCACGCGGCTCATGAGAGAGCCGGCTGACCCAGGCATTTCCGGGATTGAGGGCCGCCCGGGCGCGCGCCTGCTCTGTGAGCGGGAATAATCTGCGGTAATAATCGCGCACTGCATTGCGATAAGTCCGGTAGCTTGCCGTACAGCCCAACTGCTCGATCCACCGGTTCTCGTCAGGCGGCACCACCTGGCTGGTGAGCTGTCCGCCGATCCAATCATATTCCTCGGTCATTACTACCGACCGTCCTGATCTGGCAGCACCCAGAGCGGCCGCACAGCCTCCCGTCCCTCCGCCAATAATAACAACATCTGCCTGAATCTGCTTGGTCATTTCATTCCTCCTCCATAATTGAAAGAAAATGAGTGCTGTATTTCCCTGCCTCTAACTTATATGTAGTTTGGAATGATATTTTAACAACTTATATTTATAAGTGGGCTTAGAAACAGGCTGGAATTGTACATCGGCAGCTACAAAGATTGCTATAAAGCCTACTGGTCATGAACAGGACAGCGTAGCCGCTATATGATTTCTGATATAAAGCGGCCTGGAGGGCCTTCATTAGATTTGGCGGCAAGTCCAAGTGGAAAAAGTGAACCTAATGCTGTCTCGTCCCACTACTGCGTAAGCGTTAATTGGAAAAAGGAAACCTAATCCGACCGATTTCCATCTTTTCAGATGAATTCGCTTAAATGAAGTCTACTTTTTCCAACTATCCCCTATACAGGACGCATTTCCCCCTATTTAAGTGTACTAACTCCACTTCCTGCAGATCCCCACACGCTACCCTTTTGACTTCCGGTTCGTTCCACTAGAGTAAAGGGCTGGGTTTAACCAGCCCCTCCTCATCAAACCGTACGTGAGGTTTTCCCTCATACGGCTTTCCGATGTTCGTCATTCATGGGCATGCGGATTACAATAACGTTTTTAATCCATATTGGTTGGCAATGTGTCTAACTTCATTCAATGACCCCATCCATCTTCTTCGTTGCCTCTTCTTTGCATACCACCGGGTTAATCGCTGCAAAATATACCAATCCAGTTTCGCTAATCTCTTTTGGCTGTAGTTCGTGTAATAGTAATTTCTCCATCCTTGTATCTTCGGATTGAGCCATGCTACCTGTTCCGCGAACGATTTAGAACGCATGCCCGGCGGTGCTAATCTTTCTTTGACCACGCCTCGAATACGTTCCTCTGCCTTCATTGTTAGCCACTGCTGCGTGGTATAGTACACCTTCCCTTGAGACGTTTCTGCTTTTGTTTTCCGGTGGTGCATCCCTAAGAAGTCGAATCCTTCGTCTCCTGTCCATAGGCCGACGATGCGGGTTTTGGTTGGATGTAGGGTGAGCTCCAGACGTTCCATCATTCTGCGTATGAGCTCATACGCATGTTCGGCGTCCTTTTTCGTTTTACAGACCACCACCAGATCGTCTGCATACCTTGTCAACTCTCCCACTCCACTTCCGTGTTTCTCCCACAGCCGGTCAAAGTAGTTCAGATAGATATTCGCCAGAAGCGGGGAAATCACGCCACCTTGCGGTGTACCTACATCGGATCGCCTTACGTTTCCTTCTTCCATAACCCCCGCGTGAAGCCACTTCCGTATTAGTTTCAAGATCCGCCTGTCATTGATACGCATTTGGATCAGTTTCATGAGCTTCTCTTGATTAATATTGTCGAAGTAGCCTTGGATATCGACGTCGACTACCCCATTCCCTTTGCGGTTGCAGGCTTTCCGGATTCGATCTGTCGCTCCTTTCGCACTTCGCTTCGGGCGAAATCCGAAGGATACTTCTTTGAAGTCTGCTTCAAAGATGGGCTCAATCACGAGTTTGGTTGCCATCTGCACCACTCGGTCGCGCACCGTCGGTATGCCCAGCGGCCTCGGCTTTCCGTCTTTCTTCGGGATATAGTGCCGCCGTACAGGCTGCGGGTGGTAGTTACCTTCCTTTAATGCTCGCTCGCAGTCTTTGAGAAATTGCGTTTCGCCTTGTTTCTCAATATCCGCGAGCGTCATGGCATCTACTCCGGCAGCTCCCTTGTTCGCTTTCACCCGTTTCCAGGCTTCACACAGCACATTCCAACGGTAGACTTTGTCATACAGCGCATGGAATTTACGCTTGTTGTTCTCCTTGGCCGCATGACCTAGCTTTTCTTGGAGTTCTTGAACTTTTTCCTTGGGTGTTGTTAGCCGATTGGCATTCACTCACTCGTACCTCCTCCAAAAGCGTAAACAAAGCAGGGCTCCTTCCCTCCCTAAGGTTATGTTGTCCTTAGGTTCTTCGGTACTATGAGCCCCTCGGACTCCCTTCCCACTGACGGTTCACTTCATCTTCTGGACTTATAGAGCGTCTTTTTACGGGTTCCTAAAAAAAAAAAAATCCGTGTGGGGGAGGGTCTCCCCAGTTCACTGCATTATCTTTCAAACCATGCCGTTCCCTTTACGCCGGAGGGTTCTTCACTGTTGTTCCAAGTTCTATACAGTTTCCTTGGCCTTCGTCTATAGTCGCGAGACTCGGCTCCCTCTTTTCCCCTTCGCAGGACCTTTTTGACGACGCGGCAGGATTCACTTCATGTTGCGGCCTGGATTGTTGCTCGCCCGATCTCCGACCGGTACTTTTGTCGATGCGCTTTTACACACAGATTTCGCCATGTGCAAGCATCCTAGCTACAAAGGCGGCTTGGGTTGGACTTTCACCAACTAGATAATGCGTGCCTCTGGGCACGCCAACAAAGAAAAAAGCACTGCCTCCCCCTTGCGGCGGGCTGCAGTGCCTGTAAAACATTCAACAACTCCATTACTTCGACACCGGAACCGCATCAAAATACTCTTCCAGCGTAATGCCTCTCTCCGCGATGGATGCGGCAATGTCCTTGCCTACATATCGGACATGCCAAGGCTCATACATGTATCCTGTAATGGCCTGCTTGCCTTCAGGATAACGGATGATGAAGCCGTACTCCGCCGCATGGGCTGCAAGCCAATTGGCTTCCTCTGTTCCGGCAAAACAGCTCTCCGCGGCACATTTGCCGTTAGTGCCGGAAAGGTCGATAGCCAAACCCGTCTGATGCTCGCTGTGCCCAGGTACGGCACTGTAGGTGCGGGCCTTCTCTTCCCCATCTTTGGCTACATAATTGTTGAACAACCGGGTCTGTGTAGCTTCTGAACGGTAGCCGGAAACCCCGGCCAGGTGTACGCCGTCTTTCTTGGCTCCTGCGAACATGTTCTCCAACGCGGTAGCCGCGGCCTTGCGCATCATGCGCTTTTCAATCTTTTCAGAGAAAATAAACGGCACGTCCGGATAGACCAGGTCAGCTGGCTTATAGCCGTCCGGAAGCTTGTACTGCTTATTAATGATTGCCTCCAGGCTCTCCGGCTCCGCAGCCGTAAGCTCCGCCGACGGGTCGCCTGAACCGCTGCTTCCTGCATCCGAGGGTTTATCAGTTGCGGTTGCGATTGCGGTTGCGGTTGGTGAAGGTTCTGCACTTGCCTGATTGCCTGAATTGTCCGGCTTGTCAGTTGGTGCAGTTGAAGGCTCGCTCCCCGTGTTCGCGCCTGTCTCCTCCGGAGTATCAGAGGCCACGGCTGAAGGCTCAGGAGCTGTGTTTGGCTGTGCCTGAAGATCATTGCCCGCACCAGCAGCCGCTCCCTCTTCCTGTGAAGCCGAAGGCGAAGGTGAGGTGTATTTACCGATTCCCCAGCCCACAGCGATTACGATGATAAATAAAATAACGATTTTTCCAGTCTTAGACATATGCCGTGTTTCCTCCCAGAAAGGTTGATGAATGTTTCACCTGGTGCTCTATCCATTATAGACAAGCATTGTATCCAAAATGTTTCAAAACCTTAAACATAACTAGCCAGGCCAGCAGGCAGGCGAAAAAAAATGTTACCCTAGGACGGTCAGCCCGTAAGCTGACCGTCCTAGGGTAACACAATACTGAAATCCAGCGCCTTTATCTGGACGAGCCGCGGCCCCCGCGCGAGCCGCCGGAACCGTTGCCACGGCCGCCACGCGATGAGGCATTTCCACCGCCGCTGCGTCCACCCGAGCCAAAGCCGCCTTTGCCGCCCTTGCTCCCTTTGGAGCCGCCGCGTGAGCCGCCGCCTTTGGCTGGCGCTGCCGAACTCCAGCCGCCGGCGTCATTGCTGCGGGCCACATTCGCTCTATGCTTAGGGCTGGCCTGAGCGCCGCCCGGGTTATACCCGCCGCCCGAGCCTGCCCCTTTGGAGGCTCCATAGCTGAAGCCTCCGGCATCCGCGCCACGCGAGACATTGGCGCTATAGCCGCTGCTTGGGCCGCCACCCGAACCGGCGGCCCCTCTGCCGCCGCGCGGGCCGGCGGCATTCCCTCCGGCTGCAGAACCTGCAGCCGGGTTGCTGCGGGCGTCGAAGCTGCCGTAGCCGCCGCCCGTTCTTGGCTTCGCCGCGCCTTTGCCGGCGGGCCCGCCGTCCCTTGGCGCAGCCGCGCCATAGGCGCTGCGCTTGCCACCAGCCGCATCGCCGCGGCTGCGTCCTTCTGCAGGCGCGCCCCAGCCGCCTGCTTCCTTGCCACGGCCGCGTCCGCCCGGCCGTGCTCCGGCCTCAGCGCGCGGTGCTCCGCCGCTGCGCCCCTGGCCGCGCCCGCCGCGTCCAGCGCGGGCCGCTTCCGGTGCAGCGTTCTGGCGTCCGCCGCGAGGCGAACCCCCGCCAGCCTGCACAGAGGTGAATTCGCCTACGCCGAATTCATCCTTCTCGTACCGGCGGCGGTCCAGCCGCTGGGAAATGCCGTGCTCGATCAGGTCGAGCCCGGCGCGTTCGCGCGGCGAAGAGAACGTGATCGCCAGTCCCTTGCCGCCTGCGCGGCCGGTCCGGCCGATCCGGTGAATGTAGCTGTCCGCATCCAGCGGCAGATCAAAGTTAAAGATATGGGTAATGCCTTCAACGTCCAGACCGCGGGCGGCGACGTCCGTAGCAACCAAAAGCTGCAGCTTAGCTTCGCGGAACCGCTTCATGACCGCTTCGCGTTTACCCTGCGACAAATCGCCGTGCAGCTCGTCGCAATCATACCCGGCCGCTTGCAGCGCTTCATTCAGCTTGGAGACCCGGCGCTTGGTCCGGCAGAAAATAATCGCCAGATACGGACGGTCCCGCTCGATCAGGGCGATTAGCGCCTCTTCCTTGTTACGGTCCGAGCATTCCACGACCTGCTGGCGGATATTGTCCAGTGGAATAGGTGAACCGCTTTTAATAATGATATCCAGCGGCTCTTTCATGTAGTTGCTGGCCAGCCGTTTAATCGGATCCGGCATCGTCGCAGAGAAGAGCATCGTCTGGCGGCGGTAAGGCACAGCCGTAATAATCGTCTCCACATCCTCCAGGAAGCCCATATGCAGCATTTGGTCGGCTTCATCCAGCACGAGCATTTTGACTCCATTCAGATCGAGGGTTTCCCGGCGCATATGATCCAGCAATCTGCCCGGAGTCCCGATAATCAAATGTCTGCCGCCTTCCAGTTTGCGCAGCTGCTTCTCCACGTCCTGACCGCCGTAAACCGCCAGAATCTTCACGCCGGTATGGCGTGCCAGCTTGCGTGCTTCTTCCGTAATCTGCAGTGCCAGTTCGCGTGTCGGCGCCATGATGAGCGCCTGCGGATACGCCTGCTCCACACGGATCTTGTCCATAATCGGCAGCAGGAACGCGAGTGTCTTCCCTGTTCCCGTCTTGGCTCTGGCAATAACGTCCAGCCCCTGAACCAGCGGCGGAATGGCTTCTTCCTGAACTGGCGTAGGCTTCACAATGCCCTGACCCTGAAGCAGGCCGTTCAATATTTCAGATACTCCCAATTCTTTAAAACCCGGCATAGTCTCCACCTCACAATTTTCTTTAATGTTGTTCAATTCATAACACTATAGTCATCCATTTTCTGGAGTAATGTAGGCATGTTGCAGTTGCCGCCAGCGGCCTATAGCCACATATTCAAGCAGAAACGAATTCCCGTCCTGTTATGGGACGGAACCATTTCAAACAAAAGCGGAAGAACCCCGTCACCCGGAGCCCTTCCGTCTCACTAGCCGCCCTTTGCCCTGCAGATGTGCGGTCCAAGGTTCGGTTTCTGGGGCAGCAGCGATCCACCGGACGTTCAGACGGCATTCCATTTGCGTTCCATTACACTCTTTACGAATAGCTTCTTATAGGATTAAGAAGTTAACCTATATATTGTACTTGATCCAGCAGGGTTTGTGTGCAACTATCGAAGAATATTTATTCGCTAGAATCTCCCTGACTTGAAGATAGAGTACAGCAGCCACAGAATCATCAGTGCGGCAATTACGGAGCCGATCTCAACAATCGGGAAATCCCAGAGCATAGAGGGCTCTCCGCGAAGCGAGGAAGCGACAATCAGACCAGCCATAATGATGCTGAAGGCAAGGAGTACAATGCTGAAGGATAAGCGGTTTCCTACCCGGCTCAGCTTCTGCTCTATTCCCTTCAGCTCCGGCAGCCCAATCTCTACCTTCAGCTTACCCTTGCTGATCAAAGAAGACATTTGTCTGGCCTGGGCAGGCAGCTCTACCAGACTTTCTGCAAGATCAGCTACTCCGCTGAGAATCTTGCGCTGGAGGCGGCTGCCGCTGAACCGTTGTCTCACCAGCCGCCTTCCGAAAGGCTCAGCCATCTGCACAATGCTAAAGGCCGGATCAAGATTACCGACGACACCCTCCAGCGTCAGCATCGTCTTGCCCAGCATCGCCAGGTCCGGCGGAATAACCAGCCGGTGCTTGCGGGCGATGCCAAAGAGATCGTTCAGTGCCTTGCCGATGCTTACCTGATTGAAAGGAATATCATAATAGGCTTCACGCAGCCGGTCCATATCATCGTGCAGCGCCAGCCGGTCGGCCTCCTCAGGAATGACACCGAGCCGCAGGATGGCCCTCACCATGGAGTCGGTATTCTTCCGCATCAGCGCGATAATCAGCGCCGACAGGTTGTCCTTCATTTCTTCGCTAAGCCGTCCTACCATACCGAAATCAATTAGTGCCAGCTTGCCGTCATCCATCCTCATGACATTCCCGGGATGGGGATCGGCATGAAAAAAACCATGGATAAAGATCTGATTCAGCATCATCTCCACGAGCTGCTGGGCAAGCGCCTTTAGCTTCACGCCCTTCTGCTGCAGCTCCTCACGATGGTTCAGTGTAATTCCTTCCACATATTCCATCGTGAGTATACGGGTAGAACTGTAATCCCAATAAATTGCCGGGATATAGACCTGATCTTGTTCTGTCAGCTGACCTGCAATCCGTTCCGCATTGCGCCCTTCCTGACCGTAGTCCAGTTCGGCCAGCAAGGCGCGGGAGAATTCCTCGACCATCCGGGTAAGTCCGTATTGTTTCGCCCAGTCCATCCTTCTCTCGGCCAGGGCGCCGAGATCCTGTAGAATCTCCAGATCCCTTGTCATGGTCCGCATGACACCAGGACGCTGTATTTTGACCGCTACACTCTGTCCTCCATGCAGGACGGCCCGGTGGACCTGGCCGATGGAAGCTGCAGCGAGCGGGGCATTCTCAAAGTAACTGAACATCTCATCAATAGACTGATCAAGCTCTTGCTCCAAAATATGGCGCGCAGTTTCCGCCGAGAACGGTGGGACACTGTCCTGAAGCTTCACCAGTTCCTGAATAATGGAATCGGGCAGCAGATCAGAGCGGGTGCTGGCCAGTTGGCCCAGCTTCACAAAGGTTGGCCCCAAATCCTCCAGCACCCGGCGGATCCGCTCTCCGAGCGTCAGACTCTCGTGAACCTCCTGGGTAATCATCCGCCGTGGAAGGGACAGCAGGTGGTAGAGGCCGAGTTCCTCCACCATATAACCGAAGCCATGACGCATGAGCGCCATGGCAATAGACCGGTACCGTCCGGCATGTCTTATACGTACCGCCATTTAATCCGTACGCGTTTCCGGCAATGTCTCCTCCGGGGAAGGAGAGCCTTCCAGTTCGGCCACACGGCGTTCCAGGACTGCAATCCGTGCTTCCAGCTCGGCAACGTCACTCTGGACAGGGATCTTAAGTTCTTTTAGCACGCGCTCAACCTGCTCATGAACCGCAGACTTGAACACCCCGCGCTCTTCCTCGCCCCGCTCCACAAGCCGGTCCACCAGAGCCTTGGATTCGGACGGCGCAAGCTCGCCCCTTTTCACCAGCTCTTCGACTACCTTCTCTACCTTTTCCTTGCTGACAATGGTGAGGCCTACTCCTAAAGAGATTGCTTTCTTGAACAAATCACTCATGGCACTTTCCTCCCAATGATTCCAGTTATGGATAAAGTATACCCTTTAGCGGGCAATTTCACAAAGCTTAAGACTGCTGAAGCCCGTTGTCAGGATCATTATCTGGGAATCCGTGCTGCCCAGGTGGCTGCCCGAAGGATCAGCTGGCGGATCGCTGGATGGGTGAAGGAAGGCTCATGGTGACCAGGCATCAGAAATACTACCCGCCCAAGCCCGAAGCTATGGCACCAGGCCGCCGGCCGCATCTCACCTTCCGCTTCATACTCTAGCAATATGGTTTTGTCCGTAAATGGGTCGAATTCAAAGGTGTACGGCTCCTCATCAAGCTGAAAATCTTCAATACCCTCCGTAATGTCATGCTCCAGCACTTTGAAGTTCAGCGGAGCATACGGCGGATGACCGGTAAATCTGCCGCCGATCAGCTGCGCCAGCTCGTTACGCTTGGCCAGTGAGATTCCGGTATGGAGGACGATCAGTCCGCCGCCGCCGCTTACATAGCTCAGCAGACCGGCAGTCTGCTGGGGGGAGACCGTCTCATTCCATAATTCATTGTATGCGATGCATAGATCATACCCGGCCAGATGCTCGCTGAGCAGCAGCTTTTTATTCTCCGAACACTGAACAATCAGCAGATCATTCAGGATTTCACTAATTTGTTTATCCACACCCTGCAGCGGATGGAACCGGGGATGGGTATAGTCACCCAAAAGCAGACATTTTCTCTTGTCCATAGGGGGCCTCCTCCTTCTTTCTGTATCTGTAGTAGTAATTAATAGCGTTGTGCTGCGATGTACTTGCCAAGCTCCACGAACATGCTGCCCATCCGTTCATGCTCAGGCATCACAATTCGCGTGATCCCTTCGTCTTTCAAGGACTCCGAGGTAATCCGGCCTACAGAAACAGCCAGTACCTTGTCTGCAAAAGCCTGCACGAGTTCCTGCAGCGCCCCCTGCTCCCTGGCATACTGGGCCAGAAAGCGGAATTGCGGAGCACTCGTGAAGGCTACAGCATCGACTCTGCCCTGAGCGATATCGTCATACAAAAGAGCAAGTGCCCCCGGCTCCGGGGGGGTATGGCGGTAAGGCTCCACTTGAAGGACGGATGCTCCAGCATCCTTCAGCCAGGATACCAGATGAGGGGCCGGATCTCCGTGCAGCTGCACCACAACCGATTTGCCGCGAAGATCCCAGCCTTTGAGGCCCCGTATCACTCCGGCTGTACTGCCGTCGTCATCACGCACCTCAGGCTGTAGCCCGCGCTTCTTCAGCGCATTAACGGTCTTGTAGCCACGTGCCGCTATCGGCGCAGCGGAGAGAACCTCGAGAAAGCGATCCTCCAGCTTCATCTGCAATGCCATATCAAACAGGGCTTCCAGCCCCATCCCGGTCGTCAGAATAGCCAGGTCCGGCGGATGAGCGGTCCAGGCGGTGATTCCCTCCCGCAGCGCCTCATCATCCAGAAACACGGTGCCTTGCGCAGGCCGATGCAGTGCGGTGCCACCCATGTTCTGCACCAGCTTGGCCATTTCCTCCGCTTTGCGCGGACCCGCCAGGGCGACGGTAATCCCCTGCAATTGCTCTGCCATATTCCTTTCTCCCCCTCATCAGCCCAAACATTATTGCTTATCAGTATACTTGCAAAGGGCGGAAAAAGAAAAGATGCAAAGCTATTCTTAGCTTATGATTTTGTCGAATACAACCTAAAACGTCCCACGAGCTTCTGCAATTCTTCAGCAAGATGACTAAGATCGGCCGATGAAGATGCGATCTCCTCCACTGAAGCGAGCTGCTCCTCGGCAGCTGCAGAAATCGTCTCCGTATTACCTGCTGCCTCCTGGGAGATTCCTTGGATTTCGCTAATGGCTGCCTGCATACTGACAGCTTCTGCCGTCAGCGTGCCAACGGCTCCTTTCATAGCCTCAATCTTCTCTGCTGCCCCCTTAACGGCTCTGCGGATGCGGGAGAAGGAACGCCCCGTTGAATCCACCGCAAGAATCCCCTCTGACACCTTGCCCCGGGCATCCTCCATCGTCACCGTTGCCTGCTGCATCTCAGCGTTAATGGAAGAAATCTGCTCCGCAATCCTATGCGCCGATTTCTCTGATTCCTCGGCCAGCAAGCGGACCTCCGATGCCACAACAGCGAAGCCCCTGCCCTGCTCACCGGCTCTGGCCGCTTCTATGGAAGCATTGAGAGCCAGAAGATTCGTCTGGCGGGCAATGCCGGTAATGACACCGACAATTCCGTGAATCTGGCCGGTGCGGTTATTCAGCTTGTCGATCACACCGCTGAGCTCCTCTACCGTTTCATGAATGCCGTTAATTTTGTCTACAACAGTAATCACAGAGTCATTCCCCTCCGCTGCGGACAGCGAGGTTTTATCCATCATTACCGATACCTGCTCCATGAATCCGGAGATTTGCGCCACTTCGTTTGCGGTTGCGGCTGTACTCTCCGTTCCTTTACGCACACTGTGCACCTGCCGCTCCGTGCCTGCCGCTACTTCCTGAATCGCTATTGTTACATGCTCAATGGCCTTGGTTGTCTGTTCCGCCCCGGCGGTTAATTCTTCTGCGGAGGCAGATACATTGTCCGTCATCTCCTGCACGCTGATGATCATATCGCGCAGATTTACGACCATGGAACGGAAATTATCTGCCAGGAGTCCGATTTCATCTCTATGGAAGTCACCAATATCTTCCGAGAGGTCTCCCCGGGCAATAATCTCTGTTGCCTTGCGCAGACGAGTCAGCGGCTTCAGGATAGAGGACACATTGAAATAGATCAGCACCAGTGCGAGCAGCACCGAGATGGAGATTACGATCAGAGCCTTGTCCCGAATCCCGCTCGTGGCAGCAGTCACCTCATTTTTGCTGATGGTCCCCCCGATTCTCCAGCCGGTGAGTTCGTTTACCTGATACGTCATCTTTTTGGGGGCATCCTTGTAGGTATAATCAAATGAACCGCCCTCTCCTTCAAACATCACTTTCACAAAATCAAGCGAGGATTCCTGCCCAATCTTTTCTGTTGGATGTACGAGAAACTTTTTGCTGCTGTCGATAAGGAAGATGTATCCTTCCTGACCCACCTTAATGTCTGTCAGATTCGCCAGCTCAGCCAGGTTGAGGTTCAGAGTCATCACTCCTCCGCCATCTTCAAGCACAGCGGAAATCGCTACTGCTGTTTCATTATTAACCGTCTGGAAAGCCGGTGAAATCACCGCTCCCTTCCCGTGCTTCAGTGCATTTACATAAGCATTCTCCTTGCGCGGGTCATACCCTACCGGGAACTTGACATCCGCGGCATGCACCATCTTCGCCCGGCTGGTTGCGACATAAATATCCAGCACATCAGGGTGAAGCACGGCATACTCCTTCAATCTTTCTTTTACCGCAGCACCAGCGTCTCCAGACTGTTCTCCATTCAGAGATGCGGAGGAAACCTTCTTGGCAAAATATTGGATATCATCCATTTTGGATTGAATATTCGCGTCAATGATTTCATTTACTGCCGCTACACTTTCCTTAGCATTGTTCATAAGCTGGCCTTCCACTTTGCTGCTGGCTGAATCGTAGGTTTGCCAGCCTATAATCATGCTCGGTACCAGAAGAACAAGCAAATATGTAGTAATCAGCTTCATACGGATGGTTAAACGGGACTTGTGTTTCATATGCATGTTCACGCTCACTTTCTTTTTGGGTCTTAAGTATGAATTGATCTTCAGCCTAATATATAATTATATATCAGCCAAACAAACCCTTTTTTATTTACCAACTCTTCAGTATTATCATACTAATTTGTAGAATTTTCATATAAACACAGCAAAAAGACCGTTTCCATGAAAACGGTCTTTTCTTATATATGTTCATGATTTTCCGGAATTTAATTTTCACTTCCAGCCAGTGCTTAAGACCTCTTACCCATTTTGCTTCTGCAGGACGGACATACCCCTCCAAACACCACATGCGCATGAGTAATCGAATAGCCTGTCTCCTCACTGACCCTGTCTGTCCATTCCTGCGGCACCTGGGTCATAACCTCATCCACCGCGCCGCAAACCTCGCAGAGGATATGCTGATGATCATCGAGACGGGCATCATATCGGCTGGCGGCCTCACCCAGCTTCAATTCGCGGATCATTTGTTTGTCCGACAGATAGCGTAAAGAGTTATATACGGTCCCATAGGCGAGATTATGTCCCTGCTCTACCAGCCTGTTCATTACTTCTGCGGCAGTGGGGTGGTCATGTGAACCCCGGACAATATCATACACGGCTTGACGCTGGGAGGTCAGATTCAGGGTCTTCATCTTTATCATCCTCTAATTTGTTTTTAGACCAAGTATAAATCCAGAGGATGACATAGTCAATCCGGCAGGTCAGCATGCAGAAATACCGCGCGCATTACTTTCATCAGGCATCCCCCCCCCTGCACCAGGGTTTCTTTTGGTAAGAGTGTGGTAATAAATGAAATGAGTCTTACAGTAATGGAGGAGATTGACTTGAAAGAGAATAGTTCGAACAGCACACCACAGTTCCCGCAGGGTCTTCCACAATATCCGCAATCGTTCTGGAGAGCCAGCAGCGAGATACCTTCCTTTCCACCTCTTGCAGAAAACCACGATACCGATGTTGCGATTGTCGGCGGCGGAATTACCGGGATTACCACGGCCTACCTGCTAACCAAGGCAGGATATAAGGTGACGCTACTGGAAGCGGGGGAACTATTTGCCGGGACTACCGGATTTACAACCGCCAAAATCACCGCCCAGCACGGACTGATCTATCATGATCTGGTCAAGGATTTCGGGGAAGAAGCAGCCCGGCTCTATTTCCAGTCAAACAGTGAGGCATTGGAATGGATCATCCAAACGGCGCAAGAGCTGAACCTGTCCTGCGGACTTACACGCGAAACAGCTTATCTCTATGCCGACAAGGGGGATGAGAAGACGCTGAGGCAGCTGGAGGCGGAGTTCGAGGCCTATGGCAAGATCGGACTTCCGGGTGAATGGCAGGATCATATTTCGCTTCCCCTGAGCGTGGACGGTGCCATTAAGCTTCCGGGCCAAGCCCGTTTTCATCCGCTCCACTACCTTAAGGGACTGCTGGACGTTATTTTGGATAAGGGCGGGATAATCTACGAACATACGATGATTGGGGAACAAGTGGATAAGGATGGCGGCACGCTTACACTGCATACAGAACAAGGCAAGCATACCATCAAATGCAGACATGCTGTATCCGCATCCCACTTTCCTTTTTATGACGGCGGCGGACTATATTTCTCCCGTCTGCATGCAGAACGCTCCTACTGTCTGGCTATTGATCCGGAAACCGATTATGAGGGTGGAATGTATCTAAGTGCCGGAACTCCCGCCCGTTCTCTGCGGGCAGTGGAATGGAATGGCAAAAAACTGGTCATTGTCGGCGGAGACAACCACAAAACCGGACAAGGCATCTGCACCTTCGGCCATTATGAGAATCTGGAGAAGTTCGCCGGCGAGCTATTGGGTATCCGGGGTATTCCCTTCCGGTGGTCGACCCAGGACCTGGTTACTCTGGACCGTGTGCCTTATATCGGCAAAACCGCCGAGGATGAGGAAATATATATTGCCACCGGCTTCCGTAAATGGGGCATGACTACCGGAACCCTGGCAGCGCGCTTGATTGCTGACGGTATCCAGCGGCACGGCAATCCTTACACAGAACTGTTCGACCCCTCACGCTTCAAGGCCCGGCCTTCGATCAAAAATTTCATCGTCCAAAACGCCAATGTCGCTAAGGAGCTGGTAGCAGGCAAGGTAGAGATTGTCCATAAAAAGACGTATGATCTGAAGCCGGATCAAGGTGCAGTCGTCTTTCATGACGGCAAGCGCGTTGGGGCATACCGAGACCCTAAGGGACATCTGCATCTGGTGGACAGAACCTGCACTCATATGGGCTGCGAAACGGAGTGGAACGAGGGAGAACGCTCGTGGGACTGCCCTTGCCACGGCTCCCGCTTCTCTTTTGAAGGAGATGTGCTGGAAGGTCCGGCGACACTTCCGCTCACCAGGCTGGAGTCCGGGGAGTAAGCTGAAGCGCCCCCTCCTGTCTGAGACGTGATTCTCCATTCCCGCTCGGGTATAATGGGAGCTGAATAGCAGCCCTATTAATAAGTATTGCAAAGGAGCGTGACGTTAGATCATGGATTTGAGAGGAAAAAGTATTGTCATTACCGGTGCCGGCAAAGGGATCGGCAAAGCTCTGGCTATGGCACTGGCCAAAGAAGGCGCAAATCTGGGGCTGATCTCCAGAACAGCGGCTGATCTGGAGGCACTGAGATCGGCGCTGACCGAAGTGTATGATGTCAAGGTGAGCATTGCAGTGGCAGACATTGCTGTCCGCGAGGAAGCAGAGCGGGCCGTAGTTGCCCTGCAGAATGACCTCGGTGCGTTCGATGCACTGATCAACAATGCCGGTATCGCCAAGTTCGGTACTTTTCTGGAGATGGACCCTGCAGATTGGGAGCGCCATATGCAGATCAACCTCTTCGGCAGTTACTATGTGACCCGGGCAGCCCTGCCGGCAATGATTGAGCGCAGCAGCGGCAATATCATCAACATCTCTTCTACAGCCGGAGAGCGGGGTTTTGCCACCGGCTCTGCTTACTGTGCTTCCAAGTTCGCGCTCATGGGCATGACAGAAGCGCTGGCACAGGAAGTCCGTAAGCACAACATCCGTGTGGTTGCACTCACCCCAAGCACCGTTAACACCGGACTGGCAGAGAATGCAGGCCTGAAGATTGGCGACGAGGACCGGATGATGCAGCCTGAGGATGTAGCTGAGCTCACGCTGGCCGCCTTGAAGCTGCCGGACCGCGTCTTCCTGAAAACTGCAGGAATATGGACTACTAATCCGCAGTAAACGGGGGAATTAACCTTTTGAAGGAGGACTGGACATGATCGTAGTAACGAATACCATTAAGGTAAAAGAAGGCCATGGAGATGGCCTGGCCAGGCGTTTTGGCCAAACTAATGGCGTACAGGACATGCCTGGTTTCATCCGCCTGGAGGTATGGCATGGCGCGCCCAAGAACGGTGTAGAAGAACTGAAAATATGCACCACATGGGAGGATGAGGACGCCCTCAAGGGCTGGACCACCAGCCCGGCCTTCCGCGAGTCTCACCGCGGCGCCGGCAAGAACGAGAACATTATTGAAGCCTCGCTCGACAAATACGAGCTGCTGCTCAGCCGTACGCAAGGAGAGTAGGCTTCCGGGTGGTGGAAGGAGCGCGGATCAGACTTCATCGCGCAGAAACCGGCAGCGGCCTGCAGAAACGCCTTCGCTGCGGAGGCAGCGGCGCGCCCGTTAACGGCGTTTCTGCCGTTGTTTAACCTACCTAAACAGGGATGCCCCGCTGACCTATACGGTTCAGCAAGGCATCCCTGTTGTATATCCAATAGTATCGGAGATGCCGGGTCACGCCTTACTTAAGGCTCCCTGACCCCCATCTCCCAATATGTTCAGATACTTATCAAACCTCGCTCACAGACAGCGTCCGATCCAGCTCCTTGTGTTTGCCAGGCCAGAAGGACCAGCGGCCCAAGAGTACAGTAATCGCCGGCACCAAGAACGGGCGGACTATAAAGGTGTCCAGCAGCACCCCAATGGCGGTGATGATGCCGAACTGCACCAGCACTTGAATCGGCAGGCTGGCCAGTACCGCAAAGGTTCCGGCCAGAATGAGCCCGGCTGAAGTGATAACCGATCCGGTTTCATTCACGCCCTCGGCAATGGCTTGCTTCAGCGGCATGACCTTACGCTTTTTCCAGATGTTCGAGACCATGAAAATGTTATAGTCCTCGCCAAGCGCAACCAGGAACACGAAGGAATACAGCGGGATCGCCCCCTGTATGGCGTCTGCCCCCATCATATAATGAATAATAATCCAGCCCAGTCCTAGCGCAGAGAAGAAGGACAGGATTACAGTGGCTACCAGATAAACTGTCGCTACCACAGACCGCAGATAAATTAACAGCAGTATGGTAATCATCCCGATCACGACGGGAATAATCAGATCCGTATCCCGTTCTCCGATTTCTTTGGTATCGTATTGGGTAGCCGTTTGTCCGCTGATCCATACGCTGTCCTTGGCATGGTCCAGACCGGATTCAGCCAGTGCCTGCTCGGTAGATGCCTGTATCGCAGGAATGTGATTCATGGCTTCCAGGGAATACGGATTGCTCTTGAATTCAATATCATAGCCGAGAATATTCTTGTTAACTGCCCCCTGCTGCGGATCGGATACCTTATCAATATAAGAAATGCCGCCAAGGACAACCTTGATATCCTCTCCGTTCACCTTGCCCTGTGTATCAATCATCAGCTTGGCCGGAGCCAGCTCACCGGGAGAGAACTGCTTGCCGATCAGGTCAAAGCCCTGACGCGACTCCATATCCTTCGGAAAGGATGAGAGGATATCATAAGTAAACTTGATCCCGCTGGAAAAGGACGCGAGGACACCCAGAAGGACAACCGTTATGCCAACAATCGCCCAGGGGCGGGAAACAACCAGATCGCCGATTCCTCTTTTACGCGTCGGATTAGGCTGCGGAGCCGGCTTGCCTTTGGCCTTGGCCCGGGCGGCTTCCATCTGCGGAGTGCGCGGAATGAACGGGAAGAAGGATGTCCGGCCAAAGATCGCCAGCAGAGCAGGCACCAGCGTCAGACTGGCAATCCCCATAATCAGAATCGAGACGCTGAACGGAACCGCAAACCGGTGGTACGCGCCATATTTGGCCAGCAGCAGCGCAAACAGCGCCAGCACAACGGTAAATCCGCTCATCGCGATCGCACCGGAGGAATGGGTGATCGCACGCAGCAAGGCGTGGCCCTTATGCTCCTCCACCTTCAGCATCTGACGGAACCGGGAAATCAGGAACAGGCAATAGTCCGTACCTGCGCCGAACAGCAGCACAGTCATAATGGAAATAGCCTGGGAATCCACGGTGATCCAGCCCTCCTGGGCCATTTTACCGAGCACAGGGCTGGTAACTCCATAAGCAAAGCCTACCGCTACCAGTGGGATCAAGGCCAGAATTGGTGAACGGTAGATCAGCAGCAGGAACACCAGCACCAGCACAACCGTTGCGATCAGCAGGGATACGTCGGCGTTCTGAAACAGTCCTGTGGCATCGACGGAAATCCCTACCGGTCCCGTTACCCGAAGGCTCAAATCCTTACTGTCTGTCGTCGCCACAGCCGGGTCGCCGCCCGTTTCTGCGGTTATCATCTTTTTCAATGCTGTTAAAGCATCACTGAGTTGGTCACTGTCAGCCGTCTTATCAAATAACACAGGTGTGACCAGCGTGCTGCCATCCTCCGACAACGAAGCCTTCAGCGCCTGCGGCGGCAGCTGTCCCAGCGGGGGAACGTAGTTCTGATGTGCCAATGGCTGCTTTTCAAGCTTGCTGTAGATAGTGGTGATATGTACCAGGTCCTTCTCAGACATTCCGCCTTCCCTATGCCATACAAGCAAGGCAGGAACGCCGCTGCCGGCCGGGAACTCCCTTTCTGCAACCACAGACGCACGCACCGACTGCGAGTCCCCAGGCAAGTTCGACGCATTGTTCTGCTCCTGTGAGTTCACTGAAGGCCATAACATGGTGAGTGCTCCTATGACCGCAATCCAGACAACAAGAGTAATCCATTTGGTCTTACTGCCTGCCACCCATTTTCCGTAGCCTGACATTCCTTTCATCCTCTCTTCGTACCCACCAGCCCCAAAATGAACCGCGGGTCATTTTTGTTACCTTTATCATATATACCCTAAAAATTTTAATCAAACCTTTTTTTCAAAAGAACACATTATTCATATGTGTATAGCCTATATCTCTATACTTAACTGCAGGCTCTGTGCTGAATCAGATGTTTTTTGTCATTTGTGTGCACATCAAAAAGCCCCCCATTCCCAGCAAGCACTAGCCTGCTGGAAGGAGGAGCCTCTCGTGCGGCAACTGCCGCAGCTGATGAAACTATCCGTTTATATTATGAGTGCTTAGCCTACATCCGGTAGACCTTCATCGGAGAACTGGCTGTTGTACAGATCGGCGTAGAACCCGCCTGCTTCCAGCAGCTCCACATGAGTGCCTTTTTCAATGACACTACCCTGGTTCATCACGAGGATCAGGTCAGCGTCACGGATGGTGGACAGACGGTGGGCGATGACAAAGCTCGTTCTGCCCTTCATCAGCGTATTCATCGCTTTCTGAATTTGCACTTCGGTCCGTGTATCGACGCTGCTTGTCGCTTCATCGAGAATCAGAATGGAAGGATCTGCCAAAATTGCCCGGGCAATGGTCAACAGCTGCTTCTGCCCCTGCGAGATATTGGACGCTTCTTCGTTCAGGATGGTGTTATAGCCCAGCGGCAGTGTACGAATAAAGTGATCGGCATGCGCTGCCTTAGCAGCCCGCACCACATCGGCTTCCGTAGCCCCTTCGCGTCCATAAGCGATATTCTCACTGATGGTCCCGTTGAACAGCCACGTATCCTGAAGCACCATCCCGAATTTGCTGCGCAGCTCGTTGCGCTTCATATGGGTAATATTCACACCGTCAATGATAATCTCACCGCCGCTGATTTCATAGAACCGCATTAGCAGGTTGATCAGCGTGGTTTTGCCGGCACCAGTTGGTCCTACAATAGCAATGGTCTGTCCGGGGCTGACTTCAATATTCATGTTTTCAATAAGAATGGCATCTTCTTTGTAGCCAAATTTCACATGACGGAATTCAACCGAACCCTCTTCTGCATCCGCTGGACGTTTGGCCAGGGAAGTACTGACTTCAGGAATTTCCTCTTCTTCATCCAAAAGCTCAAATACACGTTCTGCCGAGGCAATCGTCGATTGGATAATGTTGGCAATGTTGGCCGTTTGCGTAATCGGCATAGTGAACTGGCGCGAATACTGGATAAATGCCTGGATATCGCCGACATCAATAATCTTCTTGGTGACAAAAATACCGCCGACCACACAGACCAGCACATACCCCAGGTTCCCGATGAACATCATCAGCGGCATGATAATCCCAGAGATGAATTGTGCCCGCCAGCCGGAGTCATAGAGTGAATCGTTAATTTTATTGAACTCACCCAGCGAGTGCTTCTCGCGCCCAAAAGCCTTAACAATACGGTGACCCGTGTACATTTCCTCCACATGCCCGTTTAACTGGCCCAACGATTTCTGCTGGCCGATAAAGTAGGTCTGTGAACGTTTGCTGATCCCCATGATAACCACAAAGCTCAGCGGCAGCGTAATTATGGTGATCAGGGTAAGCCAAGGACTAATGGTCAGCATCATAATAATGACCCCGATAATCGTCACAATGGCCGTAATGAGCTGCGTCAAGCTCTGCTGCAGCGTAGTGCTGATATTGTCCACGTCATTGGTCGCGCGGCTCAGAATTTCCCCGTGGGTACGGGAATCAAAATATTTCAGCGGCAGCCGTTCCAGCTTGCTGTTGATCTGCTCGCGCATATCAAAAACAACCTTTTGCGCTACACCGGACATCACATACTGCTGCAAATAGCTAAACAATGCGCTGAACAGGTATAGAGCGCCCAGAATAATCAGAATATCGTTAATATAGCCAAAATCAATCTTGGCACCCGGCACGCCCATCAGCTTGCCATATGCGCCTTCAAACAATTTGGTCGTCGCTTTACCCATGATTTTGGGACTGAAAATACTGAATACTGTACTGGCAATCGCCATAACAAATACGATAATGAGCTGCATCTGACGCGGCCGCAGATAGCGGATCAGACGGCGCAGCGTTCCTTTAAAATCCTTGGCCTTTTCAGGAGGCAGTCCCATACCCGGACCGCCCGGGCCACCAGGACCGCGGCCGCCACCGAAACCGCCTTGCCGGCGGGGAGCTGATTTGCTTGCACTATTCTGTTCACTCATGCTATTTCCTCCTCTGACAGCTGCGAGGATACGATCTCGCGGTACACTTCACTGTTATCCAGCAACTCGCGGTGTGTGCCCATTCCGGCAATCCGGCCGTCATCAATTACAATGATCCGGTCTGCATCCATAACCGTGCTGACCCGCTGGGCAACAATCACTACGGTCGACTCCGTAGTCTCGCCTTTGAGTGCGGCCCGCAGCTTGGCATCGGTCTTGAAGTCAAGCGCCGAGAAGCTGTCGTCGAACAGATACACCTCAGGTTTTCTTACCAACGCACGCGCAATCGATAGACGCTGCTTCTGGCCGCCGGAGACATTACCCCCGCCTTGGGAAATTTCGGAATGGAAGCCGTCTTTCATGGCGGAGATGAAGTCGAAAGCTTGGGCGACTTTGGCCGCATGGATAATTTCTTCGTCTGTAGCGTCCTCTTTGCCGTAGCGGATATTCTCACTAACCGTACCCGTGAACAGTACAGCCTTTTGCGGGATATAGCCAATCTTGCTGCGCAATTCCTCCTGTGTCATGTCCCGCACATCGACGCCATCTACACGCACTGCGCCTTCGTCGACATCATAGAACCGCGGAATGATGCTGAGCAGAGTGGATTTACCTGAACCTGTACCCCCAATAATCGCCGTAATCTCACCGGGCTTCGCACTGAAGCTGATGCCTGAGAGTGCTGGCTGTTCGGCACCAGGGTAGGAGAACGATACATTATCGAATTCAACAAAGCCATGCATGTTGTCCCGTCCATCCTTGCGGGTAGCATTGGCAGTGGTTTGGAGCTGTCCAGCGGTTGGATCTGTAATTTCGGGCTGCATATCCAGCACCTCGTTAATACGAAGCGCAGAAGCGGACGCCCGGGGAATCAACACAAACATCATAGAGACCATGATCAGGGAGAACATAATCTGCATGGCATATTGAATAAAAGCCATCAGTGAGCCGACCTGCAAATCTCCGTCCCCGATCCGGATGCCGCCGTAATACAGAATGGCAATCATCGAGAAGTTCATGACAATCATCATCAGAGGCATTAGACCTGCCATGATTTTATTAACCTTGATGGCCGTATCCGTGAGATCTTTGTTGGCTTCGGTAAACCGCTCGTTCTCATGATTGATCCGGTTAAAGGAACGAATCACCCGGATACCGGTCAGATGCTCGCGCAGCACACGGTTCAATTTGTCCAGCTTGACCTGAATCGCTTTGAACAGTGGCAGACCCTTCATCCCTATGAAGAGAATCGCACCCACCAGCAGCGGAATAACGACCACAAAGATCAGGGAAAGCTTGGCATCCTCCGATACCGCCATGATGATCCCGCCGATCATCATCATCGGGGCACCGATCATCATGCGGAGCATCATTGTCAGTACGGTTTGTACTTGTGTAATATCATTGGTAGTACGTGTAATCAGTGAGGCTGTTCCCAGCTTGTCAAATTCATGCAGGGTGAAGTTCTCCACATGATTGAACATCCGTGAACGGGTATTCTTACCGAACCCGGCGGCAACTTTGGCCGACAGGTAACTCGCTATGATGGAGCATAAAGCTCCTCCGGCGGCAACCAGCAGCATGAATCCGCCGATTTTCCAAATATAGCTGCGGTCTCCGTGCACAATCCCTTTGTCAACAATGTCACTCATCAGGGTAGGGAGATACAGGTCCCCCATGGACTGCAGGAATACAAGGATCAGCACGGCTGCGATAGCCAGCTTAAAGGGCTTCAATTGTCTCATTAATTTAATCAAGTTTCTCATCTCCGTTCATTTGTAACCGGTCCAAATTAGGCGGCGGATTGTCCTCAACGAATCTGCGCACCTTCAGCAGCAGCTCCGCCAGCTGGTCGCTTTCGTCTTCGCCCAGATACTCCACCAGGTGATTTAGCGTCTGGTTCATGTGATCCTTTGCCCTGCGGGTAATCATTTCTCCCTGTTCCGTCAGCTTGATCCGCACGACCCTGCGGTCGGTTGCATCCGGCATTCGTTCCACCATGTGCTTGGCCTCAAGGCTGTTAATCAACTGTGTGACGGTTGGGGGGGTGAGTCCCATGTAACGGCTGATTTCAGAAACCTTCAGTCCCATGGCCCCTTCATGCGATCTTTTTGCGATAGATATTAATAAAGTCATCTCACTTGGCTTATGGCCCTCTACCGTGTGCTGCCAGTGTGTTTTGCGCAACTGCCGGAGTGCGGCAAAAAGCTTGTGTGCGACTGGATTTTCATGATTTATCCCAATGCTTCCACCTCGATTTTAATTAGGTTGCCAAATTATTAAACACTATATTAATTAGGTTACCTAATTATATTTTCGGTTCTGCACTTTGTCAATTCATGAATGCGTTATCAATTATTACGGAATGAAGAACACTTTTATAAACATCAAAGACACAAAAAAACCGCCGGAGTGGCGGTTTTTTTGTGTGCCTGGTTGTCCAACCTGCAACGGATCTTAATAACCCATTCCATGCTCCATTATTGTAAATGATCCGCCTGCTGACCCCGTAGTTTCATTAGACACTCCTGGTCCGATTACAATAAAGCTAAATAATGCCAGAACGCTGAATGCCGTTAACAGTGTTTTCTTCATTTTTTCTCAGCTCCCTTATGGTTTCACCATATTTCTTCTGTTGCTGTTCCGTAGCATAGTTCCTGTACGTCTCAAATAAAGTTACACAATCAATCACGTTGCCCGCACCATTCAGCCGAATGGCCAAATGAAGAGACTGAAGAATAGTCTCTACTCCTTGATTATACTGCCCACGGTCCAGAAGGTACATCGAAATCTGGTAACGCAGACGATATAACCGGTCAATATTAATAGGGTCCATAAATTGCTCAAAGCGCACCATTTCACGTGAAAACTGCGCAAGCACTTTATCGACAGAGAAACCGTAACGGTTCGCAGCCTCGACAATAACTACCAATCCGGGCAAAATCTCACCAGGGTTGTTGGCCAAGAAGGCCGAATATGCCGGAAGAGCCGCTTTATTGCCTATCATCATCTCCAGCGTAAAGCTGTTGGCTACTGCAAAAAGGCTGAAGTCCTTAACCACTTCCCGTCCCTCATCATCCAAAATTTCAAACCAGCTTAGGTCAGCATATCCGGCGGTATACTTCTTCGCTTCCTCATATTTACCTTGTTTGGTAAGTGCGGTTGCCTTAGCCAGATAGCCATGACCATAATAGATGACCAGGGGGCGTTCTAAATCCAATTCTTCCTCACGTCTCTTTGATTTCTTCCGAAGTTGTTCCCTGTAAATCCCATTGGCCAGCGCTCTCAATTCATCGGCGAACTTCTCTACGTCCTTCCACTTATGGAGTGTGAAGCAGACGTTAGCCAGCTTCAGCAGTCCATCGAGCTGCATCTTCTCCGGAAGACGCCCGCGATAGGGCTCAAAGGTAATGACCGCACGGAGCTGTTCCTCTTTATCCACTATGGATTCCAGCGACTTGAAGATGCGGTATTGGCAAATAGCCATTCGTTCGGAATAGCTATCCGGCTCGTTATCTACGATAATCCGGTAAAAAACCAGGGATTCCTGAATCTTCCCGCCTGTAAACAACTTCTCTGCCACGGAGTACAGGATATCCAGTGGCTTGGGGTACTCCATAATCCGGTTCAGAACATCTTCGACACAATGCATTTTGCCGATTTCTGCACAGCGGATCAAAAAAGGTTCTACTCTTCTGCGGGAAATCCGCTCCTCACTGAAGCATTCGTCCACATACAGCGGATACAGCCATCCTTCAGGAAATCCGAAAGCTCTGGTGACTGCATCCAGTTGCCCCAGAGACATCGGTTTAGGAGGATTCCCGTGCAGAATTGCACTCAGACTTCCACGGTTCAGACCGGAAACCTTGGCAAACGAAGCGAGATTATGGCCCGAGCGGGACAGATGCTTCTCAATTTCAGAGCGTATGGTCTTCAACTTTGCCTCCACCCGGCACCTCCTCCGTCAATTTCAAGATGAACCTTCTATTAATTGACATTATAGGTGAAGCTTATAGAAAGCACAACAAAATGACCCGAACAAAATGGGGCCATTATTTTCATAAGCTATTATCCCGGGACAAACTACTGCTGTAACGCAGCTTTATTGCGTATTCTCTGGCTCTTGGTATTCTTTCCGAAGGTGTTCACAGTGTTCTTGCGGCTGCGCAGACTCTCCATCATTTTGTTCTGGGCCAGTACAATATAACCGTCCAGCCGTTGGCTGAGCTCCAGGACTACATGATCGCTGAGACTGCGTTCCTGAGCAACCTCCAACAATTCACATCTAAGACTCTCTATAGTAATAAATAACTCATCTTCTCTATATTCTTTTCCAAGTTCAACCGGAGAATTTTGGTAAAGGTTCACGGTTACTCACCTTCTCTCTATCAACTTCTCCCTTATCATAATTCATGATGCCAAAAAACATATTTTGAAAAAAAAGAAAAATATGTCGATCATCACACAAGTGAAATTTTCATAATTGCGGCCGTCCCTCTTCTCCGGGCGGGAGGTAACGCTCTCCCAGAACCCCCATGGCAAAATGAATCCATTCGCGTGCCGCAAAGGATAAATAACGGTCCCGGCGCCAGATCATGCCCAGCTGCCAGGGAATGACTGGCTCGGTCAACGAAACCACAGAAATCCGTGTGCGGTCCATATCCCGGCAGATGGTCTCCGGCAGAAGGGCAATGCCCATTCCCGCTTCAACCATCCGGCTGATCAAATCCCATTGTGAGCTCTCATAGACGACCTTCGGCTGAAAGCCCACCTTTACGCACTCCGTAATAATCCGGTCATGGAGGGCAAAATCTTCCCGGAATAGCACAAACTCCTCCTCCGCCAGTTCCCGGAGCGGCACAGAGGCGGCTCCTGCCAAGCGGTGGCCTGCCGGCACTAGCAGCTCCAGCTTCTCTTCCACAAAGGTGAAGCAGTGGAACAGCGCCGTATTTACCGGCAAAACAATTGCACCGATATCGAGCAGCCCGGTCTCCACATCATCCTCCACCTTTTTGGCTCCGTCTTCATGCAGGCGGATGGTGACGTCCGGGTAGCGGCGGTGAAATTCTCCGATGACTGCCGGGAAGAAGCTTGCACCCACCATGGGCGGCAGCCCGATACGGATATGCCCCTTCTCCAAATTGCGCAGACTATCCAGTTCTGAGGAAAGGTTAACGAATGATTCCACGATATTCTGCGCTTTGGTCAGCAGGATCTCTCCTGCATCTGTGAGACGAATGCTCTTCCCTTCACGGTAAAAGAGGTCGGCTCCCAGCTCCACCTCCAGACCCCGGATCATTTTGCTAATGGTGGGCTGCGAGATGTACAGCGATTCTGCCGCTTTGGAGAAGCTGTTCAGCCTGGCAACCTGGACAAAATACTGCAGCTGGCGGATATCCAAATTTTTCGCCTCCATGTATAGATAAATGGAATGTCACTTATTCAATCTATTCATTTTACCTATGAAAGAAAAGGATGTAAACTTTCAGTAACAAGGAAAGCACACGCTGTCCTCTGAACGAAAGGAGCGAAGCCTTATGAAAAAGCTTGGCATAGGCTTGCTGCAGGTAGCCGGACTCACCGTATTTTCGATGTTGGTTAATTCCTTAACCCCATATCTCCATATTCCCATTCCCGGAAGCATCATCGGCATGATCCTTTTATTCGCACTGCTGGAATCCGGTATCATCCGTCTGAATTGGGTAGAAGTTGGCGCTTCCTGGCTGCTTGCCGAACTGCTGCTGTTCTTTATCCCTTCAGCTATAGGTGTTATGAATTATTCGAAGCTGCTCGAAGCAAACGGCCTTCAAGTGCTGGGAGTTGTGCTCGTAGGCACTTTTGCCGTTATGGCCAGCTCAGGGCTGCTCACGGGAGCCATATTTAAAGTAAAGGAGCGTAGAGGCTCATGATGACCGGACTGCTCTTGCTTGCACTGACCGTCGCTGTGTACCTGCTGGCGAAGCGAATCTACGCTTCCAGTGGCAAAATGTATACCTCCCCGCTCATCATCACGCCATTGCTGGTTATCAGCTTTCTGCTGATGACGGGAATTCCCTATGAATCCTACAATGCGGGAGGAAAATGGCTTTCGGATCTGCTGCAGCCGGCAACCATCGCCTTTGCAATCCCTCTTCATAAAAACTTCAAGGTACTCAAAAAGCACGCCGCCGAAATTGCGGCAGGCGTGCTGTCAGGAACGGTTATGGCCGTGCTCTCCTCGATGCTGCTGGCCAAATGGCTGCATCTAAGCGGCGCCCTGGCAACCAGTCTGGTACCTCGTTCGGTGACTACACCGATCGCCATGAGTATCTCGCAAAGCATCGGCGGCGTTCCCAGCATTACGGCAGTATTCGTGATTCTGACCGGAGTGCTGGGTACACTGATGGGGCCTTCTGTCCTTCGCCTCTTCCGCATTGACAACGAAATTGCGCGCGGTGTATCGCTGGGAACCGCCGCGCACGGTACGGGCACCTCCAAGGCTTTCGAGCTGAGTTCGCTGACCGGCACCATCTCCAGTATCGCGATGATTCTGACCGCGCTGTTCTCCATAGGGCTTGCGCCGGCTCTCCTCGCGGTTTTCCTCCACTAGGCCGCCCCGGCTTGGGCCACAAGACCTGACAACTTACAGAGCTGTCAGGTCTCTTTGTGTGCATGAACTTGCTTACTCACTGTCTGTTCTTACAGTTTCACCGGCAATCCGCTCTGTGCTGATTCATAAGCTGCACATGTCACCTTCAGCGTCTTGTAGCCGTCTTCGTAGTCACTGAGAATACGCGACCGGTCACCGGTCCGCACGGCATGCAGAAAGGCCTCGCTCTCCACCGCGTAGGGGTTGCCTGAATTGGCATATTCCTGGCTGTCGCCGCTGCGCACCTCAAGCAGACGCTCCGGATTCCAATCCAGCAGTCCTTTGTCATTATAAAAGCTAAGTCCTACCCGGCCCACTTCACCCGGCAGCACGCAGGTATTCGAGATATTCGCAACAATGCCATTGTCCAGCTTCAGGGACACCGTCCCTACATCTGCTACAGTTACGCCCTCATGCTGCTCATGCATGATGCGGTTGCCGAACATGCCGTAGACCTCTGTCACCTCTCCGCCCAGATAGCGAAGCAGATCTACGATGTGGGTGGTCTGCTCGGTAAATTGTCCGCCGGACTGCTCCTGATCGCGCCACCAGGCTACACCCGGCATGCCGCCCATCCACTGTCCGACAATCATCCCCACCTTATCCCCGCTAAGTAATTTCTTCAGCCGGGCAATATTCTCCTGATAGCGGAAGTGGTAGCCAACCGAGGTCAAGAGTCCATGCTCCTTAATATCCTGCAGCAGGCTGGCCGGAATCTCCGTACTCGAGCCCAGAGGCTTTTCCACAAAAAAAGGAATATCCCTGCGGATCAGCGCCCGCTCTATCGTTCCATGAGACTGTGGAGGCACACAAACGTACACCGCATCCAGCTTGTGGGCATCCAGCATCTCTGTAATTTCCCCATACCCTTCGGCACTGTAGGCACTAGCCATCTCTTCGCCTTTTTGCTTAGTGCTGCCGCAGATGGCCTGGAGCTTCACATCTTCCATTCCTGCCAGCAGGTCGGCATGCACCTTGGAGAACCAGCCCGTTCCTACAATCCCTATATGAAGTGTCATCATTTTACCTCCCGTAATTCTGGATGTATACCTTTTCAAAGATTATACCCGTTCAGGTGCGGATAAGGTAGTCCCGCCACTCTTCGGGCAGCAGGTCCGCATAAGGCTGCTGCAGGAAACGGTCATCCGCCAGCACGATAATCCCGCTGTCACTCTCGCTGCGGATCAGCCGCCCGCCCGCCTGCTGGACCTTGCACATGCCCGGATAGACATAGGCATAGTCAAATCCGTTCTTGCCTTGGGACTGAAAATAGCCGCGCAGCAGATTGCGCTCCAGCCCGACCTGCGGCAGGCCGACGCCGACAATCATTACACCGTTCAGGCGGTCTCCAGGCAAATCGACACCCTCCGAGAAAATCCCGCCAAGCACCGCAAAGCCAAGCAGCGTCTCCGGGTTGTCCGGACGAAACGAAGAGAGGAATTCCTCCCTCGCCTGCTCGCTCATGCCGCTCCCCTGCACCAGAGTCATGATCTCAGGATACTTGTCCGTGAACACCTCGAAGACGTTCTGCAAATACGCGTAGGAAGGGAAAAACACCAGATAGTTCCCCTTTTTCGCAGCCATCCCCCGCAGTGTATCGCTGAGCGGCACCAGGGAATGGGCACGGTCATGATAGCGGGTGGATACCGGAAGCACGGACACCTCCCACTGCTCTTTGTGAAAGGGGGAAGCCACACGCAGGCTATAATCCTCCTCCGCCGAACCAATCATGTCCCGGTAATAAGACATGGGCGAGAGTGTAGCAGAGAAGAGAATCTGGCTGCGGAAGCCCTTGGCCATCTGCTGCAGCAGATGCGAGGGGTCCAGATTGAACAACTTCAGGAATACATCACCGCGCCTTACCTCTGCGTAGGTGACATACCGTTCGTCATAGGTCTTGAATGTGCGCAGCATGCCCTGGACCGCATAATAAGTATCCAGCAGACTGCCTTCCTCTTCATCCGGCAGAGCTACAAGCGAAGAGGATGGACTCAGCAGCTCTAATTCCGCTTCAGCGGCAAAGGCCTCCAGCAGCAGCGGCAAGTCCTCAGGGTATTCAGCCCATTGCCCCCCTCCATCTTCACTACAGCTTTTGCGCAGCGCAATGAAAAAAGCATTCACCGCCTTGGACGCAGCACCTAGCTTGCGGTTTACCGTCTTATACTGCCGCTGCAGGCTCAGAAACGGCGCCTTGGTCAGCGAGGCGGAGAACATTTCCCTGCCCCGGTCGACCAGATTATGAGCCTCATCCACCAGCAGCACCGTCTTCTTCTTCCGTTCCTCCGGTAACCGTTTCAGGCTGATCCGGGGATCATAGATATAGTTGTAGTCGCAGATGACCATATCGCAGGCATAAGCCGCATCCAGCGAGAACTCAAACGGGCATACCTCATGCCTCCGGGCATATCCGGCGATGATCTCCTGTGTCATCAGGGTTTCATGCTCCAGCATGTCCAGCAGCGCCGCATTCACCCGGTCATAATAGCCCTCGGCAAACGGGCAGCCCTCCTTGCCGCATTCCTCCCGGAAGCAGGCCTTCTCCTTGGCCGTCAGGGTGATAGCATGCAGATGAAGACCGCCGGCAACCAGCAGCAGGACCGATTCCTGCGCCGCAAACCGGGTAACCGTCTTGGCGGTCAAATAGAAGATACCTGATATTATCCCTTCACCCAGTGCTTTTACCGCCGGAAAAAGGGTCGACATCGTTTTACCGATGCCTGTGGGTGCCTGGGCGAACAGATTCACACCTTCGGCAGCCGTCTTATAGACGGCGGCAGCGAAACGCCGCTGACCCTGCCGATAGTCCGGGAAGGGAAAGGTCAGACTCCGGATACTCTCATCCCTCAGCGCCCCATGGCGTATCCTCAGTTTCGCATAAGGTGCATACCTTGCAACCGTGTCAGCGGCAAAGGCTGCAAGTTCTTCGCGGGTAGCCTTCCGGTACAGGCTGCGCTGCTCGTCGCTGCCCCTAAGAACATAGGTGAGCTTCACTTCAATTGAAGCAAGCTCCTGCTCAAGTGTGATCATATAGGCATACATTAACGCCTGCGCCCAATGAACCTCCCGCCCTTCCTGGGTGGAATCCAGAGGTCCGGCAATGGATTTGATCTCCTCTACAATCAGAGTGCCATCTTCTCCGGCTAACAGTCCGTCACAGCGCCCATCGATGATGAACAGCAGGTCCTCATAAGGAATCTCCGTCTTGAGATAGACCTCTTTGCGGTCTCCTTCTTTATATTGCTTCTGAATATGCTGGTGAATACGCGTGCCTTCCGCCATGGCTGAGCCGCTCCGGAAACCCGGTTCCAGGCTGCCGCTGCTGAAAGCATATTCCACGAGTGTTCGTACCGAAAGAAATACCTCTGCACAGTCCATGTTTCTTCCTCCTCCACCGCTAACCCCACCTTATTTCCGCCCTTTTCCTCCGGTATACCACCATTAAACGTTAATCTTCCAGGCTTCACAGGTCTGCATTTCAAATTGCTCTTTACCGGGTGGCTATACGGCATTTCTGATTTTTGACAATCGTCGCCCAGCGCTGCATAATTAGGTCTATTAATAATGGAATTCTTATGTCTTGTACCTCTTCCTCCTAGCCGGGAATTGGTGTTTATTATGCAGAAAGAAGGCGAAGCTGTGTCATCCTTACCCGTTAAACGATGGTTGTTCAAACCATTCGTGTTTTTCTCCATTCTTTTTATCCTGAAGAGTTTTCTTGCCTGGGGCGTAATCTTTGGGGATTTGGCCTCCTGGAAAACACTCTTAACAGAGATTCCCTTTGTCTGGGCCTTATTTGCCCTGATCGAACGCTTCGCTTCCAAACGGAAGCTTGGCTATTACATGACGGTTAATCTGCTTGTCACCGCAATCTTTTTTGCCGCCATTATGTACTTCAAATATTACGGCGTCATCGTAACTTACCATGCGGCGGAACAGGTCAATCAGGTCACGGCTGTACGCAACAGCGTATTCTCCCTGATGGATCCGTATTATCTGCTGATCTTTGCCGACATCATCGTCTTGGGCTTCTATTTCTTTATTAATAAGAAGGGCCGGACCTACAAGAAGGATAACATTAATCACCGCAACGGAAAACTCTCGCACAGTCTTCTGTTTGCAGTTTCCCTGGCTCTTTGCCTGTTCAATATCCTGCCCAACAAGGCCAGTATGAATGAGATCAAGAAGGCGCAGGAGATGGGCATTCTGAATTATGAGGCGTACACGATTTTTGCCAAAGACAAACCTGAGCTTGTGAATGCCAGTGAAATCACCCAGGATGCGATCAACAAGCTGAAGGGAATAGATACCGCCGCAGTCTCACCGCTTCAAGGCATAGCCAAGGGCAAAAACCTTATTATTATTCAATTGGAGTCGTTCCAGAGCTTTCTGCTTGGGCTTAAGCTGGACGGACAAGAGATTACACCGAACCTGAACCATCTGATGGAGAACAGTCTGTATTTCCCCAATTTCTATCAAATGGTCGGACAGGGGAATACATCAGATGCCGAATTTGTAGTGAACTCTTCCTTCTATATTCCGCCGCAGGGTGCGGCTACCATGGCTTATGTAGACAAAGAGCTGCCCAGCCTGCCGCGTCTACTGCAGAACAACGGCTATCAGACAGCTACTTTCCATACCAATGATGTGGAGTTCTGGAACCGCGGTGAGCTCTACAGCGCACTCGGCTGGGAACATTATTACGATCATAAGTTCTTCGGAGACGAGGATTCTTTTTTCTTCGGACCCTCTGACGAGGCGCTCTACCGCAAGACCTCTGATAAGCTGAAGGAAATGGATACGGACAGCAAACCTTTTTATGCACAGGTCATTTCAATGTCTGCCCACCATCCATTCACCATTCCTGAGGAAAAATACAAGATGAAGCTGCCGGAGCGGTATGAAGGTACTTTTGTCGGGGATTATGTCCGGGCCCAGAATTATGCGGACTATGCCTTTGGACAGTTCGTGGATGAGCTTAAGGCAAATGGTGTATGGGATGACAGCCTGATCATGGTCTATGGAGACCATATGGGGTTGCCAATCTATTCACTGGATCATGATGATAAGGAATTAATGACGGAAATTTACGGGCATGACTACGAATATGCCAATATGCTCAACATCCCGCTGATTGTCCATGATGAGGGGACGATTCAGCCTCAGACGTTGGATCATGTCGGCGGCGAAGTGGATATCATGCCAACCGCAGCTAGTCTGCTGGGAGTGTCCATGGACAACAACATTCACTTCGGACAGGACATGACAAGCCAGGCCTATAACCTGCTTCCCCAGCGTTATTATCTGCCTACCGGATCCTTTATCGCCAGCTCCGGGCTGCTGATCCCCGGCAACAGCTTTGAGGATAATACGCAATCCCGTCTGGCCTCGGGAAACAAGTCTCCGGCCGGAACCGAGGATGAGTACAACCGTGCGCTGCGCCTGCGCCAGCTCTCGGACAGCTACGTCACGCAGCTCCCGGATAAAGTTAAGGCTGCAGAATAATACGCCATCCAAAAAACAGTCTTGCCTCAACAGAAATATACAAAAGAAACCTCTCCTTTGAAATGGATATGTAGTAACTCCATTTTACTAAAAGAGTGGTTTCTTTTTTTGCGTTTAACCGTTGATCAATCTATATCTCAAAGGCTCGATGCATTCCAAATTTAATGTTGTCCATAATAATATTTGCCACATCAGCCGGGATCATGTGGGGTGAATATTCGTACCACCACTTCACCGTAGTCATTGCAGACGATGCAAACAGACGAGTTAATAACTCTTGTTTTTCTGAAAGCTCCTTTTCCTTCCCCGTTTCCGTTCCCTTCCTGTTTTCACAAAGACATTCCCGGGTCCTTCTTTCAAATAACCGCACCATATCTTCATAGATCGATAACTCCATATTTTTATTCCACAAAATAAGATACCAGTCTTTATGATCATACATAAATTCGAGTTGTTTTCTTAAAGCATTCAGTGATTCATTGGTTTGTTTATTCTCCAGATTAAAAGAGGCTAAATTAACATTGTTTGCAAGGTCTCCAAGTGTTGATTTTACGAGTAATTCTCTCAGCTGGTATTTATCCTCATAATACTTGTAGAATGTAGAACGGTTAATTCTGGCTGCAGCCGTAATATCTCTTACAGAAATAGACGAAAAGGTTTTTTGGCGAATGCATGCTTCAAATCCCCGCTTTATATTTTCAATGGTTTTGATCACGCGCAAGTCTGTAATATCCTTCAATAGGGTTCACACTCCAATATGTTCACAATAATCATAGATTGAGAACAACATATTCCATATGATGTGTTGCTTAAGCAACAAACGGGGCAGGCTTTACTGATATTTTTTATATTTTTCCTTAATTATAATATTCATATAAATAGCCATGCACAAGCATAGAAGGAGAAGTTTGTATGTCCAAGAATCGATTGAGCGCAGTATTGGGGATTGAAAAACCAGTAATCCAGGGACCTATGGCTTGGATATCAACAGCACCTTTGGTGGCAGCAGTTTCTGATAACGGGGGACTTGGTGTATTGGGAGTAGGTTTTGCCCCTGCGGAGTTTATTAAGGAACAGATTATAGCTACGAGAAAATTAACGAGTAAGCCTTTTGGAGTTAACGTTATTATGATTCCTGAGCTATTAGATCATGTAACAAAAGTGGTTCTGGAGGAGAAACCGCCTGTAATTTATGCAGATACCTTACTAGGGCTTGATCTGGAATTGTCCAAAAAGTACTTTTCAATCTGGCATGATTTAGGCCTGAAAGTGATTGTGAAAGCAAGCACAATCCAGGACGCCATTACGGCAGAGCAGGCCGGGGCAGATGCAGTGATTGTAAAAGGCTGGGAAGGAGGAGGACATACATCCTATGAGGCAACCACGGTCCTTGTTCCGCAAGCAGCGAACTGTTTATCCATACCTTTAGTAGCCTCCGGCGGTATTGCAGATGGACGGGGAATGGCGGCAGCAATTGCCCTTGGTGCGGATGGTATTGAAATGGGAACAGTTTTTATGTGTGCTGATGAAACAGTAGTGCATCCAAATGTCAAAAATGCCATGATCAAAGCCGGTGATATGGAGACTGTGATCACAGGATATTCAACGGATGAGCCATGCAGACAATTGAAGAACAAACTCTCTGAGGAAATGATCGACATCGAGAACCAATTCAGCAAAACAGAGGCGGCTGTAAAACTGAAAGAGGTTGCTGAAAGTTCTTTGAAAAAGGCCATGCTGGAAGGTGATGTTGAAGAGAAGGGTGCTGTTATGGCGGGACAAATTGTCCCTTTGATCACTGAGGTTAAAAGCGTTAAGGCTATTATAGATGATGTGCTAAGCGGATATCATGCAACCATCTCTAAGCTAGTTGTATTCGAAGTTTAAATAATTGTTATAGCGACCCGCGGAAAAGCGGTAGTGTCCGTCTTTGGGCCAGGCACCGATTAACAATGGTCCATACGCGAAGGAGCCTCCCCGAGCACAACCGTCTATCCGGCTCCAAAAACAAGAGCTGTCCCAGCAGCCATTTCATGGCTTATGGGATAGCTCTTTTGTTATAAAGTCCTTATTATTTTTATCCGGAACGGCAATTGCCCTCCGAAATTAACGCTCCTGCTGCTCCAGCATCAGATAATAGTCAGCCAAATTGCGCAGCTCCTCCGGCTTCAATATGGCTAAATGCTCGCTAAGCAGCAGCAAGTAGCGGTATCTCGCCTCCTCCAGCAGCTTTTCCCCCTTGGCGGTAAGGGTCACAATGACGGCTCTGCGGTCTTGCTCATCCGGCTCGCGCACACTAAGTCCCAGCAGCTCCAGGCGATCCAGCATCACTGTTACCGCACTTGACTTGACCTCCATTTTGTCCGCAAGCTGGATCACACGGGCATTCTGCTCCTGGGCGATCATACGAAGCAGGCCAAATTGCGGCACGGTAAGTCCCATTTCTTTGTGCAAAGACATCTGTGATGTGATTTTTCGCTGTACCTTCCACATGGATAATCCCAAACGTTCTACCAGCGGATCGATGGGTTGCGACATTCCTTTCAGCTCCAGTCCGTTTGTCCTTGATCAAGCGTAACATTATCACAGTCCATGATTCAATGCTTTTATATATGATTTTTTTTACACGATTCGGCATTTCCCGACACAAAAATACTATATTCTCTCAAGCCGCTCATGAGCTATAATCGTAGAAGTGATACAGTAGTATTGCTGAAAACATTAGAAGTAGGGTTGGTGGTAGAAATAATGAAGCTGGCAACAAAATTAACCTGGATGATGCTTATTGTGTTGCTTTTGGTCGGGTCTTCCATTGGATTCTTTGGTTACCGCACCGCTTATCATCAAGTGGATGAGGCTGCTGGAATCGAGCTGGTGGGCTGCGCCAACATCACGACTGGCCTGATTGATCCCGCAGACATTGCGGCACTTGTTGGTGGAGATAACAGCAAGGTGGCTGCTATTGAAGACCGGATCGGCTGGATTGTGGCTCATAAGCCAATTTTCAAAGAAGCATTCATCCTTTCTCTGGACGGTAAGATTCTCGCCGCCGATGCCAGCATGAAGAAAAGAGGCTACAAAGCCGGTGATTCCTTCTACTTCGCAGAAGAAGATAAAGCTATGATAACTACCATGAAGCATTCCGCATACTCCAAAGTATATACCTACCAAGACACCTCGCTCAAAACCGGATATGGCCCCATTTATCAGGATCATGATCCCAGCAAACCCATTATTGCACTGATGGCTATCAATTTCGACGGACCTTTAATTCAGGAACGGACCAAGGATATTATTGTTCAGCCTTTCATTATCGGCGCATCAATTCTGATCGTAGCCATACTCGCCGCTTATCTGTTGATCCGTCGTATGGTCAGTCCGCTTACCAAGCTGTCCGGTTCTGTGAATACCATCGCCCGAGGCGACCTTACCCATGAACCGCTGCTCTTCAAAAGCAAAGATGAAATCGGGACACTGGCCCGCAACTTCAATGATATGACGTTGAGCCTGCGTGAGCTGATCACCCAGGTGAATGACACCTCCATGCTGGTAGCGTCTTCCTCCCAAGAGCTGTCTGCCAGCGCCCAGGAGACGAACCGGGCCGGCGAACACAGTGTGAATGTTACTATTGAGCTTGCCGATGGCGCGAATACCCAGCTGAAGGACCTGGAAGGCAGCTACAAATCCGTGCAGGATATGTCCCGTTTCATCTCCGAGATCGCCGACAATGCCGACAGTGCGAGGGATACTGCTGCGAGCAACGCCCAAAAGGCCCGTCTGGGCCGGCAGTCCATTGACTCCACAACCACACAGATAGGCGTTATGAGCGGAAGCATCCAGGATCTTTCAGACATTATCACTACACTGGGCAGCCACTCCAAAGAGATTGAGAACATTGTCGGCACGATCGCCAGCATTGCCGAAGAAACCAATCTGCTGGCATTGAATGCGGCTATAGAAGCCGCCCGGGCCGGAGAAGAGGGCCGGGGCTTCGCCATTGTCGCCGGCTCCGTCCGCAAGCTGGCTGAGCGTTCCGCCAGGTCTGCCGGACAAATCGGGGAGCTGGTCAGCCTGATTATCAGCCAGATGGACGATGCCGGTGAAACGATGAGACGCTCTACGGAAGAGATGCAGCAAGGCAAGGAACTGATCGTGTCTGCCGGCCAGTCTTTCTCCGAGATCGAAACTTCAGTCTCTGACATGTCTTCCCAAAGCCAGCAGATTTCTGCGACAGTCCGTGAGCTGGGATCCATCTCAGGCGGGCTGGTAGAAGCGATTCAGAATATTGTCAGGATCTCCAATCATACGGCTGAAGGTGCCGAGACCCTCTCCGCCACTTCCCAGGAGCAGCTTGCAGCGATGGAGGAAGTAGAGTCCTCCGCGGCTTTCCTCTCTTCACTGGCGGAGAAGCTTCAGGTTCTGGTAGAGAAGTTCAAGATCTAGGCTTTCATATACAAGCAAAAAGCGCAGAACCCTCGATGAGGTTCTGCGCTTTTTGCTGTCTGAGGCAGGTTATACCTATGTATTTATTACGCCGTATTCTCAATAAACCATTGGCCCAGCTCGCTGACTGGCATCGGCCTTCCGTAATAAAAGCCCTGCATCACCCGGCAGCCCAAGGACTGCAGCAGCTCAATCTGCTCAGGTGTCTCCACGCCTTCGGCAACAACCTCCATGTTGAGATTGCTGGCGATGGCAATGATATTGCTGATGATCGCCTTCTTGGAATGCATCTTGCTCTTGCGGATGAATACCTGGTCAATCTTCAGCGTATTCACCGGAATTTCATCCAGATTGCCCAGAGAGGAGAAGCCTGTTCCAAAGTCATCGAGCGATACCCGTACTCCAAGGTTCCGCAGCTTGGAGAGCTGAGCTACCGTCTCTTCCATATTGTTCATAGCGATGGACTCTGTAATTTCCAGTTCCAAAAAGTGAGGTTCCAGACCGGAGCGGACCAGCGCCTCTTCGACCACATCATACAGGGAGCCGCCTTCAAACATCCGGGCTGACATGTTGATGGAGACGGCAACATTCGCCACCTCCGCTTTGTGCCAGAGCATATTCTGGCTGCATACATCATGCAGCATCCAATAGGTAATCGGCACAATCAGCCCGGTTTCCTCCGCAATCGGAATGAATTCGGCAGGTGAAATAATACCGTGTTCCGGATGCCTCCAGCGCAGCAGCGCCTCCAGCCCGACGGTTACATTCATAAGAGAATCCCATTTAGGCTGATATACTACCATGAATTCAGAACGGGCAAGCGCCTTGCGCAGATCCTTCTCCAGCGACATCCTGCGTAGCTGGTTGCGGTTCATTTCCTGATCGAATACGCTGAACTTATTCTTGCCGGAGTCCTTGGAGGTATAGAGTGCCGTGTCGGCAGCCTTCATCAAGGCAGAGCGGTCAATCCCATGGACAGGAGTCATACTGATGCCTACGCTCGCTGTGACGTACAGCTCATTCCCCTCAATACTGTACGACTTCTTCACTTCTCCTAGGACATGGTGAGCCTCTTCCCGGGCATCTTCCATGGTGCAGACCGGAAGGGCAATCAGAAATTCATCTCCTCCCAGTCGGAAAACCTTGCCCTTGGTACCAATCACATTCCGCAATCTCTCAGCAACTTCCTGCAGCAGCATATCCCCAATATCATGTCCCAGGGTATCGTTAATGGACTTGAAACGGTCCAAATCGACAAAGAACACTGCTCCTGAGGGCCCGCCAAAAAATTCATTTTTGAAGTACCGTTCCAGCCCATGGCGGTTCGGCAGTTCGGTCAACGGATCATGATAGGCCATGCGCTCCAGCCCGTGCCGGTCCAGAAGAACCGCGCCGCCGGATACCGCAAGCATAAATAAAGTGACAAGAGAAACCCCCGTCAGCAGAATGACATTTGTCTGGACGAGAACAGGCCTCGCACCAAGCCAGCTGTTAACCTCCAAATGACTGGCCCGCAAGCTGATGTAATGCATCCCCGTAACCGCGATCCCGATAAACAGCGAGGAGTACAATTTCCAGCGGCTGAACCCGGGATAATCCTTGAACCTGCGAAAGAGGAACACTCCAGTATATGAGGCCAAACAGGCAACAACAACGGATAGCCCCTGGGTGGGCATCTCATAATGAATTCTCCCCCCCATCTTCATGGAGGACATACCCAAATAATGCATAGCGGAAATTCCGCAGCCGAGAATCATGCCGCTGAGGAACAAACGCCCCGTTCTCTGGCGGGGCATAGTGGCAATCCATAGCGACACATAACTGGCAAGCACGCTGATGAGCAGCGACAAAACAGCCATGCCCCCTTGATATCTAACCTCGAAGGGCAGGCGGCTGGCCATCAGCCCCACAAAGTGTATGGCCCAAATGCCGCTGCCAAGCACACAAGCTCCGGAGAGCAGCCACAAGCGTCTTACGTTCCCTGCCGAACGGGAAGCCTGTGAGATCAAATTAAGCGCCGAATAAGCTGCAGAAGCAGCTAGCGCAAAAGATAGTAAAACAATCCATATATTATATTGGATTCCCATTTGATCCATAGTCGACCTCTTTACCCGTTTAATTATCATCGTCGCCGCAGTACATGTATGAAGTAAAAAATATATACGAATATCAGATAAATGGAAGAGTGCGGAAAGATTATAGGCCATCCCTGAAAGTTAACTTTAGCTGTATTCTACCCTGTATTTAGTACACTGTCTAAGTAAATACTGGAACTTGAATCCTTTTTTTAGTGTCGGCAAAAAATGTCCATATTTGCGTGTTCGCATCATGCGCCGAGGGTTGGGATTTGTCCGGACTGCGAACCTTTACGAGGAAAGGCTGCGCGCCAAGCCCATACATTTACAGCTGCCAAAATTACCAAATAGATGTAAACCCCCGATGAGATAAGAGTGAACATATAATGAAGGCCCGCCATTCCCATCAGGATAAAGACCAGTACAAATCCGCTAACTGAGAACTCCTTCTGCTTCGCCGCCTCGTATTTCTCCGAGAACGGAAGCGCCGGCGGCAGCACCCGGAAGCAGATTAACGCAAATAAAGGTAATGCCAGCATTACAGCGGCCAGATCCGGAAGAATCCGGGCTCCGAACAGCCAGAGGAAAACGGCTGACTCCAGAACAAACAATGGAAGCATAAGCCGCAGCAGCGCGGCCTTAAGCATTCCCCGGTACACGGGAGCTGTTTCGGGCAGCGGAATGGTTCTGTAAATCCAGGCACCCTTGTAGCTGGCAGAATAGCGGAGCATTTGTACTACAGTCAGCAGCAGCAGCGCACTGAGATAGATGAACAAATGGGCTTTGGATTCTGTATGCACCGCCGGATCACTGCTCCACACCTGGTTGAATATGAAGATAAAAGGCAGCACTAACGATAACCCGACAGTCGGATACACCTTTAGTTTGAAATCCCGTTCATTTCTCATCATTGCCCAGGTGAACCGGAAGAACATGGCCTCTGCCTTATCCCGGCATAAAAGTTCTGACAACAAGCGGGGATAGCGGCCACTGTCTTTACCGGCAGCCCCCTGCTCCGCCAGCTTCTGCAGGCTCCGTTCGAACAGCGGCATCAGCTTGATATACGTATATAGCAGAATCAGCGGAATGATGACAGCCAGTACCGCCAGCACCGTAAACTCCGTCCCCCTGCTTCCACCCACCAGTACCTCAAACGGAGCAGCAAACCAGGCAGGTGCAATGAAGTATTGCCACCAGACGGGCTGGAAGGAGCCTGTCAGGTCTGTCATATTGAACAGCCGCGGAACCAGCTGGTACCCTACCGCAATCCCGATGGACAAAATAATTTGAATATAGTTGATGATATCCTTGAGTTTTTCCCCGTCAAAGACCCTCATAATCAGCAAATAGAGCAGCGCGGTAATCACAAGAATAAAACCATCCATCAGCAGAATTTCCACCGCATAGATCAGAAAAAACAGCCCCCCTTGTTTAAACAAGGCAACTACGAGCGAGGGTGCCGTCAGGGTTAGCGTCAGCGAAACCAGATAAATCAGAACGTGGAGGCTCTTAGCCATGTTCAGCGTCCTGCGGTCCACCGGCTTGGAGAACAGAATGTTCTTGTCCCGTAAATCCAGCATGACTGAAGAGAAATCAGAGATCAGGGTGGTGGTGATCATAAACATAACAACTGCAAACAGCACACTCATGGTCAGCATGTAGTTGCTATCAGGTACAACGAAGAGGATCAGCATAAGTCCAAGCAATAGATAGATCCACTGTACCCGGAGAGGCGAACCCTCGGTTTCCTGGCCGCTCTTCTGTGTTCCAAGCACTGTCGGTGTCCGCCTTCCGTCCATGGTCAGCTTCACCTGCAGAATGCTGCGCAGCATCTCATAATCCACACCAGCCCTCTTGAATACGCCCTGCAGCCGGTCAAGCAGCTTCAATACCCGGAAATCATTCATGCGTAGCACCTTCTCCAAGAACGGCCACAAACTCGCCGGCGATATCCCGGTACTTATCGAATCCGGTCAACTGATTAAAGATATCCTCAAGCGACCCTTCCCTGCTCTGCTCCTGAAGCTGTGCGAAGGTTCCGTCCGCCACAATGTCCCCGCCATTGATCAGGATGATCCGGCTGCTGATTTTCTCCACGACATCCATGATATGCGAGGAATAAAAGATCGTTTTGCCTTGCGCCGCCAGTGAAGCGAAGATTTCCTTCACCACCATAACGCTGTTCGCATCGAGGCCGCTGAGCGGTTCATCGAGGAACAGAATATCGGGATCATGCAGCATGCTGGAGATAAGCAGCACCTTCTGTTTCATCCCTTTGGAATAGGAGGCAATCCGCATATCGTAGGCCTTTTCCAAATTCAGCAAGCCCATCAGCCGTTCTGCCTTGGCATCGGCTTCGTTCCGCTTCATGCCATACAGCTCGCCAATGAACGTCAGATACTCCCGGGCGGTCAGGCTGTCATAGAGCTCGGCAATCTCGGGCACATAACCGATTCTCCGCTTGTAGGCGGTATCTCCATCCGCGATATCCCTGCCAAAAATCCGTACCGAACCCGTGTAGCCATCCACCAGACCCAGCATGATTTTTACCGTCGTACTCTTGCCTGCCCCATTCGGTCCGATATAGCCGATAATCTGTCCCCTGTAAACTTCGAGGTCGATCCCCCGCAGCACCATCCGGTCACTGTAATTCATCCATAATCCTGATATCGAAATGACCGGTTCTTCGGTAAGTCCCATAACCTGCGCCCCCTTCAAAATTACGTTATCCAATTCCATATTTATGTAATTATTAACACAAATCCTATTCTATCAAATTTCACATCGTCCACCTATAAAGAATTGCAACATGGGTGAAAAGAAAACAGGAACGGCCAGTGGCCGCTCCATATAGAATCCCTATATTGTATTCTCACTCTGGCTTCAGACTGATTCTCTCCCGCTGCCGTGCGGATGCAAGGCAGGTTTCAAGCAGCAGCATGTTCTGTACCGGGTCATCAGCGGCAACCGCTGGCTCTGCTCCAAAGACAGCTGCAGCAAAATTATCGGCCTGCCGGACGTACGGATTGGCCCCCGTTGCCCGGGCACGTCTGACTTCCCCTGCGGCGTATACAAAAAATTCAGCATCGTCAAATCTGGCATTGAAAGGCATCGGAATCTCGATCCGTCCTTCTGTCCCGAGCACCTCCAGCAGTTGGCGGTTGTAGGCCCACATGCCGCAGTCGAAGATCAGACTGACGCCGCCCGGGAATTCGACCAGCCCGGAGGCCATCATATCTACATGATCATGCTCAGGGGAAAAGATCGCCTGGACTGTAACCGCCTCCGGCTCGGCGCCGAATAACAGCCGCGCCGCAGTGAGTGGATAGCAGCCGACATCGTACAAGGAACCTCCGCCCCATGCCGATTTGAAGCGGATATTCGAGGTGTCTTCGGCATCGTTGTAGGTAAAAGTTCCCCGTATGGAACGCAGTTCACCGATTTCACCACTGGCGATAATCTGCAGCACCTCGGCAATCCGCGGATGATGCCGGTACATATAGGCTTCAGCCAAATGCACCCCCGCCTTCCGGCAGGCTTCCACTATCTCTGCCGCCTCCCGGCTATTCAGGGCAATCGGCTTCTCGCACAGCACATGCTTGCCGGCTTCCGCCGCGCGGATCGCCCATTCCCGGTGCAGATGGTTCGGGAGCGGAATATATACCGCATCAACATTCGGGTCCGCCAACAGCTCCTCATAGCTGCCGTAAGCCTGCGGCACGCCAAATTCCTTAGCGACGGCACTGCTTTTGTCCAGTCCCCGGCTCGCTACCGCCTGAATCACGCCCGTCTCCGATTCCTGTATGGCCGGCATGACCGAGCCTGTCGCGATTTGCGCACAGCCCATGATGCCCCAACGCAGCTTTTGTGTCATCGGTATACACCTTCCCTTATCATAGATTTTCTGGCTGTCTCTATTGAAACAATATCACAGAATCCGGCATATCTCTAATAATGGAGGCGGTTATTACAGCAGGACATTCAGCAGAATTGCCGCACCCAGCACCACAATTCGGGCCACGCTCATCAGTACAAAATTTTTGACAGACAGTATGAAGGTGGTCGCCTTCTCCTGCTTGTGGGCAAACTTCGCAATATTCCGGCGCAGCGGAATCAAGGTCAGCAGCAGGAGCGCGGCCAACACCGGATTCACTCCCAACAGCAGCAGCACGGCAAGGTCTACATAGGAGACATAGTACAGCAGCTTGAACAGCAGAAGCGCGTTGCTTCGTCCGATATACACAGGCAGCGTGTACCGCCGGTTGTCCATATCATCCTCAATGTCGCAGATATTGTTGGCCAGCATAATTCCGGCAATCCCTAGAATCGCCGGTATGGAGAACCAGAAGAGATACAGCACTTCCAGGATGTTAACGTGCAGACTGACCCAGCCTTCGGAGAACAGGAGCGTCACCACACTTTGATCGGAGTGAATATAGGCCGAGATGAAAATGATCACAAAACCCATAAACAACCCGGAGAACAATTCGCCCAGCGGCATCCGTGAGATCGGTATCGGACCGAATGAGTACAGAATGCCTATCAGGAAGGACAAGCCGCCCAGCAAAAACACCAGCAGTCCGGTTTCGGCTACCAGCGCAATTCCACCGCCTACCGCAAGCACCAGAAGGACAGCAATGGTAACAACGACCGTACTCTCTTTCAGCTTGTGGCGAACGATAGCATTATGCGTTTCATAACCATAGCCATGAGTTTTGGCCGCTTTTTTAAAATCATAATAGTTGTTGATTGCCGTTGTTGCCATGTCAAAGCTGAGCAGGGACACGAACATCAGTACAAAACGCAGTACATAGAAATCCTCAAACCGGTACAAGGCGTACAAGGTCCCCAGCAAAAAAGGCAGCATGCTTGCCACCTTCGTCGGCAGCTCGACAAATCGTAAAAAACTTTTCACATTCACGTCCATACTTCCTTATCTGTCAAATAAATGCGGGGTAGAACAAGGTTTTTCTCCTTCTATTATCATTTAATAATCATTATCATCGAACTATTATACATCAAAATTCGACACATTAGGGAGAAAAGCGCTGCAAAATATTCCCTAATCGTGGTACACTATTCAATATGGTACTTATTTCCTATTCATTTAAATACATTAAAGGGGAGCATCATGAAGCTACGCAAAAAAATGATCATTTTCACTTTTGTTGTTGCCTTGCTTTCCTTAGGGGTTACTTACATGCTTCTGCACCTCATCATGCTCAACCGCTTCGAGAAGCTGGATGAAGCCGCTCTGAAGGACAGCCTGGCGGATACACTCTCTTCCTACCAGGAGGATCTGCGGGATATGAAGACCGGATTGCTCAATTATTCACTCCGGGATGAGACGTACCGGTTTGTAGAACCGGGCAGTAAGTCCGAAGGTTCCATTGCGGCAGACGATGCTTTTATCCGCAGCACCTTCAATAGGACAACCTATGAAGTGAATCACTTCGATATGATTGCCCTGCTGGACAAGTCCGGACAGCCTCTATATGGAGGAATATATGATTCAAGCCTCAAGAGAATTTCCCTGTTGACACCGGAGCTTCAAACGCTATTAAGGTTGATGAACAGCCGGATACCCGCCTTTTCCGGTGCAAACGACAGTAAGTCCGGGATCGTGATGCTGGATAAAGGCCCAATGCTAATTACACTCACACCTATAGTCAACAGCCTCAGAGATCAACCGGTAATCGGTACCGCCATTGCCGGAAGAATGCTTCACCAGGAGGAAACCACCCATATCCGGGGGGAAGGCTCCTCCAGTATTCAAATTACAAGAGTGAGCTCAGAAGTACTGGCTCAGAGCAAGGGAAATACACTCTGGATGAGTCCGGTCTCCAACAGCATGATGTCGGCTCACACCATCGTAGATGATCTGTTTGGCAATCCGGGCGTGGTCATCACACTGAAGCAGCCCCGCCAGATCTATGAGAGCGGGCAGGAATCCATCTATAGCTTCCGGATATCCTTTTTTCTGATAACCGCTCTGAGCTGCCTATTGAGTCTGCTCTTCGTGAACCGCTCCATTCTGGAAAGGATGTCTTCACTGATTTCAAATATCCGCGCTATTGGCAGCAGTAAGGATCTATCCATCCGGATCCCCAGCACCGGAAAAGATGAATTCAGTGACGTGGAGCATGAGTTCAACCGGATGATTGATTCTCTGGAACAGGCCCAGGATGAGCTCAGGCAGCAATCCACGCTTGATCCGCTAACCCAACTGCCTAACCGCTCGCTCTTTTTTGCGAAGCTCAACGCTGCGATTGCCGCCGCGAAGGACAGCAGCCGGCAGATTGCGCTCGTCTTTATTGATCTGGACCATTTCAAGACCGTTAATGATACGCTTGGCCATGATTTTGGTGACGCTATGCTCAAAGAAACGGCCTTTCGGATTACACAGGCTGTCGGCCAGCATGATGTGGTGTCACGCCTTGGCGGCGATGAATTCACCATACTCCTCTCAGACATCCCCGATTCCGCTGCGATGGCCACTCAGCTAACGAGTATTCAGGAGGCTCTCTCCATGCCGCATCATATCCAGGGACACCTCCTCTATAACACAGCAAGCATCGGCATCAGCATCTATTCCCAAAATGGGGAGGACGCGGACTATCTGGTGAAGCAGGCCGATCTGGCGATGTTCCATGTCAAGGAGACGGGGAGAAACAACATTTTTCAATACTCCGAAGACCTGGAAAAGAGCATCCGGCGTAAAAAGGTGTTGTCCCAGCTGCTCCTGTCTGCAGCGGCTAAGGATGAGTTTGAGGTGCATTACCAACCGATTCTCAGAAGTACGGACCTGGAGGTGCACAAAGTGGAAGCCCTTCTGCGCTGGACTACTCCTTCCCATGGGCCCATTTCTCCTGTAGAGTTCATCCCGCTTGCGGAAACGAGCGGCTCCATTGTCGGTATCGGGGGCTGGGTGCTCCGGCAGGTTTGCACTGATTTACAGAAATTCCGCGAGCAAGGCCTATTCCTAACAGCTGCGGTCAACATTTCAGGAGTCCAGCTGATGCAATCCGGGCTGCTGGATCTGCTGCAGGGTTTGCTGAATGAATTCGGGCTGCCCGCCTCCTGCCTGGAACTCGAAATTACGGAGAGTGTGCTGGTCTCCGGTGACAGCATCCTCCAGTCGCTGCAGCAGCTTAGGGCGCACGGCTTCCGTATATCGCTCGATGATTTCGGCACCGGATTCTCTTCCTTGAGCTATCTGCGGCGGTTCCCTGTCGATGTAATCAAAATTGACCGTTCCTTTGTCTCCGAAATGACCCCGGCACCCCAAGGCGACGTGCTGGTCAAAGCCATTATCGAGCTAAGCCATAATCTGGGGCTGTGCGTGGTGTCCGAAGGCATTGAGCTGCCGGAGCAGTTCGATATGCTCCGAAGCCTGGGCAGTGACGAGCTGCAGGGCTTCTATATCAGCAAGCCGGTTACAGCCAAGGAAATCCCTCCCTTATTATCACAGGAAAATTCAGAAAATGAACGGTTCCTTTATAGGCAAGGTTCTGGTGATATGATATGATAGGCAAGCTGATAACAGCACCCGCTCCGGGTGCTGTTATCCTATGCGAACACTTTTGAAAATTGGAGGCATTTATTGTTATGTCAGCGCAATCGCCAAACACTCAATCCGTCAAAATCGTCACCGCCGACCCTAGCGCCATCGGCCTGTTCGGATTGGCTATCGTTACCCTGGTCGCTTCTTCACAAAAGCTCGAAATTACAACAGGTCTTAGCTACTGCATCCCATGGGCAATCTTCCTCGGAGCCTTCGCCCAGCTGTTCGCATCCATTCAGGATGCCAAGCACAACAACACTTTCGGCATGACTGCTTTTGGAGCTTATGCATTCTTCTGGTTCGGCATGGCTGCAAGCTGGCTGATCAAGCTCGGAGTATTTGGAACAGTTCTGGCGGAAGGTGTAGATCCCAAACAGCTCGGATTTGTTTTTCTCGGATATCTGGTCTTCACACTATTCATGACGCTTGGTGCGGTAGAAGCAAACCGGGTGCTGCTCATCATCTTTGTGTTAATTGATTTCCTGTTCCTCGGCCTGACCATGGATTCCTTCGGGGTCGCTGCTGAATTCTTCCACAAGCTGGCGGCCTGCTCCGAAATGGCTATTGGTATTGTATCCCTTTACGGCTGCGGCGCATCCGTGCTTAACGCTCATTTTGGCCGCACCTTCCTACCGGTTGGAGCTCCGCTTGGGATCTTCAAAAAATAGTTTTTCCACCGCAACGGATAAATACAATCTGCTCTAAGGCAGAACGTGTTTATCCGTTTTGATTTTGTAGGAACATTGTAAGCTTTTCCCTTGCACAATGACGATAAAAATGACATGCTATAGAAACACCTGCGACATATATCGACATTTTCCTCTGGTGCAGGAACCCGGGCGAAACCTCTTTCAATCTGACGGCGTAGCTGTTTCTACTTGTGACAAATTTAATGTTGAATTTTTTCGATATCGGAGGCAATCCATGGCTTTCATTAATAAAAAGCCCTTAACCATCATCATCGGCTTCTTAGTCGTGCTTCAGCTGTCTCTGTTCTACTATTACTCTCTATCAGTAGAACGGGAATACCGGGCTGAGAAAGCCGATTTGTCCTCACAAGCAGTCATGCTAACATCGAATATTGAAGAACAAGTTTCGATTGTCAAAGGCGTCAGTTCCTTTATTCAAACGGTCGGCTTTGACGCTGATCCAAAACTGATTAACCAATATTTAGTCACCACATACCACAATAATTCTAACAACGTTATGAATATCATGATCGCTCCGGACGGCCTCATCCATTATTTATACCCTCTCCCCGGCAATACAGCAATTCTGGGCAAGAGCCTGCTACTGGATTCGGCACTCTCCTCACCCGGGATGATACAGGAAACGATCCGCTCCCGCGGCATTACCATAGACGGACCACGGATACTGGCTCAGGGTGACTACGGTATGGTGATCAGGCAAGCCATCTATGAAAACAGCGCATTTGCCGGCATTGTCTCCGTCACTTTGAAGATTGACAACATCGTGAACCAGCTCCCGCTGAAGAACACCCAAATTTCAGTTACTGCAGACGACCATACCTTTCTGTTCGGCAACCCTTCCCCTGCGGAAGAAACGCAGCTTACAGTTCCTGTTACCGTCTACAATCAGCACTGGCTTATGAGCATCCCAGTACCCTCACAGAAAAAATGGGAGGTGCTGCGCAGCGTACTCTGGATCGACATCGCCTTCTTGCTGGTCATCGCATTTATTCTGTATATCTTCTGGCATCAGAGCCGCTTCAACCGTGAACTGGAACGGGTGGTCAGCATCCGTACACGCGATCTGCGCGTATCCAAACGTCTGTATGAGAAGCTTGCGCATTACGACAGTCTGACTGAAATACCCAACCGGCGTTATTTCATGGACGAATTCGAACGCTTGCTGCAATCTGCAGAGCTGACCCAGACCTATACGCTGTTCTTTTTCGATCTCAACCGGTTCAAGGAAATCAATGATACCCTGGGACACTCCATCGGGGACCAGGTGATCAAGACCCTTGCCAGCCGGCTGAAAGGTGGCCCGCTGCCCTTCAAACTGTTCGCGCGCACCGGCGGTGACGAGTTCGTCATGATCTTCTCAGACCTTCCCCGGGAGGACATTCGCGTCATTGCCGGCCAGATCAGCGGACTGATCTCGGAGACGCTGCTTATTTCCGGCGCGCATTTGAGCTTATCGACCAGTATCGGTGTCTCCCTGTATCCGGAGCATTCGCTGAACAAGGATGATCTGCTGAAGTTCGCAGACATGTCGATGTATCAGGCTAAAACGCTGGAAGACGCCAATTTCTTCATCTTTGACTGGGAACTGCGCGAGAAGCTGGAGCAGAAGACGATGATCGCCAAATATCTGCACTCTGCTCTGGAGCGTGAAGAATTCGTGCTTCATTATCAGCCGCAGATCAACGCCGTTACCGGTAAAATGATTGGCATGGAGGCGCTGATCCGCTGGAACCATCCCGAGAAGGGCCTGATCGGACCGGGGACCTTCATTGCTGCCGTGGAAGAAGCTGGACTGATGATTCAGCTTACGGACTGGGTCATCCGCGAGGTCTGCCGCCAGCTCTGTGAATGGAGAGCGATGGGCTTGCCGCTGCTTCGGACCTCAATCAACATCTCCAACAGCTGGTTCTACAACCGCAACCTGATCGAGAACTTACTCGCTGTTCTTGACCATCATGGACTGGAGACCAGTGTGCTGGAGTTCGAGATTACGGAGAGCACTGCGCTCCTTGAAGAGCATTATCCGCTGCTGCAGCAGATGCGCGATCATGGCATAGTCGTCTCGATCGATGATTTCGGAACCAAATATTCTTCGCTGAACTACCTGAAGCACTTTCCCGTGAACAAAATCAAGATTGACCGCACCTTCATTACCGGCATCGGTGTCAGTTCGATTGATGAAACGATTATCAAATCCATTGTATTCGTCGCCTCTCAGCTCGGTTATGATCTGATCGCCGAAGGCGTGGAGACGCAGGAACAGCTTGAATTCCTGATTAAGCATAATTGCCCGCATATCCAGGGCTTCTTGTTCTTCCCGCCGCTGCCTCCCGAAGATATTCATAAGGTTGCTTCATAAGCTATAGCCAGTATAATAAGAAGAACCGGCTGTGCCGTCCTTCAGGGGATGGCACAGCCTGATGTTAAGCCGAAAGGATTTTGAGAAACATGAATACGCTAACAACACCGGAATGGATTGTAACCATTGCCTTCGCTCTAATTCTTGCCCTGATCGCATTTCGCGTCATCCGCGGCATGCCGAATATGGCTGGAGATATTACCGCTTTCCGCAAAAGAACTTTGGTCTGGACACAGGTCGCGCTGGTGCTGACAGTTCTCCAGCTCAACTTCAAGGCAGGGGACTGGCGTTTTGGGATCATTCTTGGCCTCATCGTGCTGTTCACCGGCAGTATTTGGCTGGCCGCCCGCCATTATGACCTACGCCGTCCAGAGGTTGTTGAATCTGCTGAGCAGGATGAAGGTAAAGAATAGCAGAAGCTGCTTGACTTCGACCCTATTATCTTATAAGCAGCTCCCGGCAGGGGGCTGTTTTTGTATAAAGATAAGAATTTATAGGCTTCGCGCAATCCATTCTCCCCATCTTTCTTACTGTTCTACTTGATCAAGACTCCATGGATGCCCAATAAGTTCATGCTCAACTAATATTTTAAATTTGTTGTTCTATACCGTAGATTCTATGTACAATAAGCTAAAATAAACATTTCGTTCTATAGGGAGGCATTCTGTGACACACAAAAACAGCCACGGGGTCTACGGCTTCCGCTTCAGTGAGCCTGACCGTCTGTCACTCTGCCATCTTTTCGCAGTCGGACATGAGATCGTGACGGACTCCTCCTATCACTGGAACGGCATGAGCCGTACGGATGGACCACTGCTGCTGTTCCAATATACCGTAGAAGGACACGGAATGTTCGAGACGGATCTGGAGACCCACCGCATCGGGCCGGGCCGGGCGTTCCTGACTGAAATCCCCGGCAGCCACCGTTATTATCATCCCGGTGATTCAGTGCCATGGGAATTCTATTTCCTGCTCTTCCGGCCGAAGTCCCTCCTGCCTCTCTGGGAAGACATTAAGTCCAAGCTCGGAGCCGCTCCGGCCATTGTCCCCGGCAGCAGGCCGATCCGTATCCTGCGCGACATTGCCCGTGAAGCCCATTCGGGAAGAATTTCAGATCCCTACATGGCCTCCTCCCTGCTGCATCAATTCATGATGGAGCTCGGCAGACTCTCTCTGGGCGGACCACGGGACACAGTGGAATGGCCTGCCGCTATTCGGGATTCCGTCCAATTCATCGACACCCATTACAGCTCCATGATCGGCCAAGAGCAGCTTGCCGGGCAAATGGGACTCTCCAAATTCCACCTGCTGCGTACATTTAGCAAATATGTCGGCCTGACCCCCAATGAATACTTGAACCGGACCCGGATTGAACGCGCTGTAGAACTCCTGGGAACCACCGATTGGAGCATTGAGACCATTGCATCCCAGGTCGGATATTCCAGCGGCAGCTACTTTATCAAGGTCTTTCAAAAGCTGACGGGCCAGACTCCAGGCTCTTTCCGGTCCGAAAGCGGCGGGTTGAATTACAGCCGTCTCTTTTTCTGAGTTCCCTCCCTCTGCCTAATTTCAAACCATTAAATCCCTTACTTTATTGTGGAATTCAACTTTTGAGGAAGCATACTTCCTCCCTCCATAACCATACTAAAGACATCTTGGATATCCATGGAGGGATAAGAGGAATGGGTAAACGAATGAACCTGCTGATGTTCAGCGGGGAGTATGACAAGGCTATGGCGGCGCTGATTCTAGCTAATACCGCCCGGGATATTGATGTCGAGGTCACGATGTTCTTCACGTTCTGGGGATTGTTCCTGGTCCGCGATCCGGACAAAATGACACTGGAGGATAAAACGATTTACGAAAAGCTCATGGATGTGATTACCCCTAAGGGGCCGGAGCAGCTTCCGCTCTCGCGGATGAATTTCAGCGGCCTTGGGAAGATGATGCTGGAGGAAATGATTGAGGATCAGGGAGCGCCGAAGCTGATCCACTTTTTGAAGGGAGCCCGCAAAAAAAACATCAAGTTCTACGCCTGTAAGCTGAGTGTTGAAATTATGGGCTTCAAGCCGGAAGAGCTCCTGCCCGAGGTCGAGATCATTGATGCCGCAACCTATCTGAAGGACGCGCTTGAAAGCGATATGCAGCTGTTCATCTAGCCAGATCCTTTCCGACTGGTTCTGGGCTTTAACCTATTTCTGCAAGCGGGCATATACTGGGGCCATACGAAGAAACGGCTTCGCCGGCCACTTAAGGACGGTATCCGTTTCAGCGGGAAATATTAGGATGATTGATGATGTGAAACCCATGCATCCTAATATTTTCAAGAAATTATTGGCTGGAGGGATTGTCCGTGCTGAGTATCCACCGCACTTCTACGGCAGAGGAGCCCGTTTCCTTGCAGGAGCATTTCGCAGCTTTTCGCGAGCATACGATTGGGGGCCGGCATGTGATTTCAACGCCCTATGGCCGGCAGCCACTGCTCTATGCCGACTGGACAGCCAGCGGAAGGCTGTATGAACCCATAGAGCGTAAAATCCAGGAGAGTTTTGGACCCTATGTAAGCAACCCACACACAGAATCCAATACCACGGGGTTGACGATGACCGGGGCCTATAATGAAGCGCGGAGAATTATCAGGGACCATGTGAACGCCGGACCGGGGGATGCTCTGCTTTTCTGCGGCAACGGCACTACGGGCGCAGTGAATAAACTGATGCGCCTGATGGGCCTGAAACTTCCGGAATGGATGCAGGAAGAGTATCTCTGCCCCCCTGAGGACCGCCCGGTCATCTTTGTCAGTCATATGGAGCATCACTCCAATCTGCTGCCGTGGCAGGAAGGCATCGGTGATGTCGTCACCGTCCCTGCCGGTTCAGATGGAACGATGGATCTGCGGCAGCTGGAGCACCTGCTGATGCTCTACCGGAACCGCCGCTTCAAGATCGGCTCCTTCACTGCCTGCTCTAACGTGACCGGTATTCAGACCCCTTATCACAGGCTCGCCGCGGTGATGCACCGCCACGGCGGAGTTTGTTTTGTTGATTTTGCCGCCAGCGCTCCGTATATCCCCATCAACATGCATCCAGATGATCCGCTGGAGAGGCTGGATGCCATCTTCTTCTCACCACATAAATTTCTGGGCGGCCCCGGCACAGGCGGAGTACTGGTCTTCGATGCAGATTTAAAGAGAGGCCGTCAGCCGGATGAGCCGGGCGGGGGAACGGTGGTATGGGTCGACGCCTGGGGAGGGCGCCGCTATATCCATACGGTTGAAGTCGGTGAAGACAGCGGAACTCCGGGGTTCCTGCAAGCCTTCCGTACAGCGCTGTGCCTGAAGCTGAAGGATGCCATGAACGGAGATGGCGGATTCATGATGGAGAGAGAGCACCAGCTGTGCAGCCGGCTGCTCGCCGGACTTGATTCTATCCCGGGCTGCACGATCCTTGCAGGAGAACACACCCGTCGCCATGGGATCGTATCCTTCAATGTACAGGGGATTCATTATAATCTTGTGGTCAAACTGCTTAATGACCGGTTTGGCATCCAGGCACGCGGAGGCTGCTCGTGCGCAGGACCTTATGGCCATCATCTGCTGGGTCTTGACCGGGAACGCTCGCGTGAATTTATCCAGGCGATTCATGCTGGCGACCAGTCGCTTAAGCCGGGTTGGGTCCGCCTCTCCCTGCACCCTATTATGACTGACGGCGAGGTGGAGCGGATGATAGGCGCCGTCGGCAGCATTGCCCGCCACATTGGCGTATGGCAGCAGGATTACCGTTATAACCACACGACTAACAGCTGGCTCCACTTTGCCGAAGAAGGCGGAACCGGGACGGCTGTCCGCGAATTATTCGCGTTGTAGCGATTCACCGGCAGGAAGATTCTCCTCCCTTACCCGCGCGGCCCGGGCGAACCGGGCCTCAATGGCCTTAACCCCCCAGAGTGAGACTCCGATAAAGAGCAGTACGTAGAGGATTTCCCAGGGATGGCGGATGAACCGTTCCATATCATTTCCGATATAGGACACTGCAAACACCATGATGGCTTTGCCTGCGCATAGCGCAATCAGGTACGAGCGCAGCCGCATCTGGGCCAGCCCGGCAGCCATATTGATTACGACAAACGGTCCGACCGGGAATATGCTGAGCAGAAACACATAGCTGAAGCCGCTGTTGCGGACCCAGGTCATGCTCTTTGCAACCTTGGGCCGCAGCGCCCACTTGCGCAAGTAGGGGTGCGAGGCGATTTTACGGATAATCAGGAACGTAGTTACACAGCCCGCAACCAGCCCGAGCCAGGAATACAAAAAACCCAGCCACAGCCCGTACACCGCCCCATTGAGTCCCACGATCGCAATCGTCGGCAACGGCGGCACAAAGGACTTCATAAAGGTGAGCCCGACTCCGGGCAGAGGCCCCAGCGACCGGTATTGCTCCAATAGCTGCCGGAGGCGCTCCTCCGTAAGCCATGACATCATATCTAAATAAAACATAGGATTCCGCTCTCCTCATCCATAGTTGAAATGGCTTAACATTGAGCCTCAATTATACAATACTTTTCGCTGGATGCGGTGTCTTGACGCACATCGGATGGACAAGCGGAGAAAAGCCCGGCACGGGAATAGCCAAAAAAGGCCGCGATCCTAAGATCGCAGCCTTGTAACGCTTCTGACAGCTCAGATATGTGTTTCTATGACGGTAACTGGTTTGATTCCGGCAAAAAGCAGTGTCGTCACATGCTTGCGCGCATCGGCTGTGAGCAGCAGCAGCTCTTGAGAGCTTTTACCCGGATCACTGCTGATGAACTTCACTCTCGCTCCGTCCAGATCCTCCTGGATACTGGTAATGGAGTAACCCTGCCGCAGCAACGTGTCAACCTCCAGCCGTTCCTTGTCGAATTCAGAATATGCAGACATTTAGACCACTCCTCCGCTGATTTCTGCTTGAGAGGGACGCGGCGATTCCGCTTCAAAGCGTTTGCGGTGCAGGTATTTGCCGGACCCTGCCTTGCCTACATACTGCTTGTCACGGATGACGAATTCCCCTCTGCTCAGCACAGAGACGGGCTCACCCTGGACCTCCATGCCTTCAAAGGCATTGTAATCCACGTTCATATGATGGGTACTGGCAGAAAGGGTTCTTTTCACAGCAGGGTCGAAAATAACGATATCCGCATCGCTGCCTACAGCAATGGTGCCCTTCTGAGGGAACAGCCCAAACAGCTTGGCGCTGGACGTTGAAATGATATCAACAAATTGATGAAGAGAAATGCGGCCTTTCTGCACACCTTCGGAATAGAGCACACTGAACCGGTCTTCAATGGTTGGTCCGCCGTTCGGAATTTTCGAGAAGTCACCCAGACCCAGATCCTTCTGCCCCTTGAAGTTAAAAGAGCACTGGTCGGAGCCGATCGTCTGCAGTGTGCCGCTCCAGAGCGCATCCCACAGCACATCTTGGTTCCACGCTTCGCGCAGCGGCGGAGACCAGACATATTTGGCCCCCTCGAAGTCCGGCTTCTCAAGGGCCGTCTGATCGAGTACCAGATACTGCGGACAGGTCTCTCCGTAGACACGCAGCCCTTTCCGGCGCGCTTCAGCGATCTTCCAGGCGGCTTCCGCACAGGTTACATGCACCACATAGAGCTGCGAATCGGTCAGCTCTGTCAGAGAAGCAGCCCGGCCGGTAGCTTCACCCTCCAGCTCCGGAGGCCGGGTCAAGGCGTGGTAGATTGGATCGGTATTACCGGCAGCCAAGGCCTGCTCTACCAGATATTCAATCACATCGCCATTCTCAGCATGGACCATCACTAGTGCGCCTTCCCGCTTGGCGGCCTGCAGCGTCTTGTACAGCACGCCGTCGTCGGCCTGGAACGTGTTCTTGTAAGCCATGAACACCTTCAGCGAGGTGATGCCTTCCTTCTCAATAATCTGCGGCAGTTCGCCGAGCACTGTATCGTTCAGCTCTGAGACCATCAGATGAAAGCTGTAGTCTATGACAGCCTTATCCTGCGATTTCCGGTGCCAGGTATCCACAGCCTGCTGCAGCGGCTGGCCTTTGGCAGTCAGGCAGAAGTCAATAACCGTTGTTGTCCCCCCGTAAGCGGCGGCAATGGTTCCGGTCTCGAAGTCGTCGGCGGTTACCGTGCCGCCAAAGGGCATGTCCAGATGGGTATGGGGATCGATGCCCCCTGGAAAGACATAATTGCCGGAAGCGTCAATGATCTCCGCACCCGGCGCTTCCAGATTCAGGCCAATTCCGGTAATTATCCCGTCTTCCACCAGGATATCTCCTTTATAGGTGTCTGCTGCGGTAACTATAATGCCGTTTTTGATGATCTTCTTCATCCTTATACCACCTCCGCTTCCGAGTACGAGCCGTTCAAACCACTGATCACCTGATTCCGCTGATTCCAGGTCAATGGCGCTGCCCCGCTGTCCAGAGCGACCATATCAATTGCACCGTCTGCCGGACAGACAATCGAACACAGATTGCAACCTACACAGTCTTCCTCACGCACTTGCAGAATCGCCTTGCCCTCGGCATTGGTCAGCATATCGATACATTGATGCGAGGCATCCTCGCAGGCAATATGGCATTTATTGCAGTTGATGCAGTTCTCTTCATTAATCCGGGCCACCACTTTGTAATTCAGATCCAGATCGCCCCAGTTGGAGTATTTGGGCACCGACTTGCCGATCAGCTCTGTGACTGAAGCGAGGCCTTTGTCATCCAGATAGTTGTTCAGGCCGTCGATCATCTCCTCGACAATCCGGAACCCGTGATGCATCACCGCTGTGCAGACCTGGATGCCCGTTGAACCCATTAGCATGAACTCCACCACATCCTGCCAGGTGGAGATGCCGCCGATCCCGGAGATCGGCACACCTACACCGCGGTCGCGGGCACATTCAGCGACCATGCTAAGAGCGATCGGCTTCACTGCCGGACCGCAATAACCGCCGTGCGCCCCTTGCCCGCCCACATTCGGAATGGTATTCCAGCTGTGGATATCCACTCCGGCCAGGCTGTTGATCGTATTAATCAGACTGATCGCATCCGCGCCGCCCTTGACAGCGTGGCGGGCTACCACCGTAATGTCGGTAATATTCGGTGTCAGCTTCACAATGACGGGAGTGGTCGCCACTTCCTTGACCCAGGTCGTCTGGGCCTGCACCAGATCAGGCTGCTGGCCGGAGGCAGCGCCCATCCCGCGCTCAGCCATACCGTGCGGACAGCCGAAGTTAAGCTCCAGCCCGTCTACACCGACAGCCTCGACCCGCTTGACGATTTCATGCCACTTCTCCTGCTTGGGTTCCACCATCAGGGAGGCGATAATCGCATGATTCGGAAATCTTTTCTTCGTTTCATAGATTTCCTTCAGGTTCACCTCAAGCGGACGGTCTGTGATCAGCTCAATGTTGTTAAAGCCCGCTACGCGCTGTCCGTTAAAATGTACAGCTGCAAAACGCGATGAGGTGTTAATCACCGGCTCTCCGAGCGTCTTCCACACCGCACCTCCCCATCCTGCCTCAAAGGCGCGCTGCACTTGGTAGCCTGTATTGGTAGGCGGGGCAGAGGCCAGCCAGAACGGATTGGGTGACTTGATTCCTGCAAGATCAATACTCAAATCTGCCATTAATGTTCCCTCCCTGTCATGTATGTCCGGCAAGAACAACCGGTCTTGTATTCGCACAGCAACCCCAATTTATACGGCAGAGCCCAGCACGCTATCCTGAAGGCCCGACATTTGCTTCATAATGGCATAAGCAGCATCCTTACCCTGCTGGGCAGCGGAGACCACCATCGCTTCACCTTTGCCCGAGCCGAAGACGATATCCCCGGCGGCATAGATCTGAGGATCGGAGGTCAGGCCGGTTCGCTCATCGATCTTAACGACGCCCCACTCGTGCTCCAGGCCCAGTGCTTCAATGAGGTCAACCCGCCGTTTCTGCCCGATGGCCACGACCACCGCATCCACCGGCATGAGGAATTCCGAGCCTTCCACAGGCATCGGTGTCAGACGCCCATCCTTGCCAGTCTCTCCGGTTAGCTTCATCTGGACACACTCCAGAGCAGTCACATTGCCCAGCTCATCCCCGATAATCCGCTTGGGCAGGGTCAGCCAGCTGAATTCCACGCCTTCCTGCTTGGCGAATTCATATTCAAAATCATAAGCCGTCATCTCCGCGAGCGTCCGGCGGTAAACCATCTTCACATTCGCCGCTCCCAGCCGTACCGAGCAGGTAGCCGCATCAATCGCTGTGTTGCCTGCGCCAATAACGGCGACCCGCTGGCCCATCAGCTCCAGTGCCGGAATGCCTGTCTTTGTGGTTTCCACAAGTTCTATAGCATCATAGACCCCGGAGAGCTTCTCTCCTTCAATACCCAGCGGCGGAACATAGCCCATTCCCGCAGCCAGTACGATGGCATCATACCCGGCCTTCAGTTCTTCCACGGAGATATCAACGCCCACCTTCACCCCTGTACGGATCTCTACGCCCAGCTTCCCGACCTGCTCCACTTCCCACAGGGATATGGACTGCGGCAGCCGGAACGAGACGATTCCGTGTGTATCCAGTCCGCCCGCAAGCTCCTTCGCTTCATAGATCACCACACCATAACCTTCACGCGCCAGTTCTCTGGCCGCAGAGAGTCCGGCCGGACCGCCGCCAATCACCGCGACTCTTTTGCCGTTCGGAACGCCCGCCTTAAATAATTCCACCCCGCTGTTAATCGCCCAATCGGTGGCATAGCGCTGCAGCAGCCCGATTTGGATCGGCGCAGAAGCGTCATTCAGCACACATGCCCCTTCGCACAGCTCCTCCGTTGGGCAGACACGTGCGCAGCTTGCGCCCACCGGATTGGCATCCATGATGGTTTGTGCCGAGCCCTTCAGATTGTCCGTGGCAATACGTTTAATGAAAGAAGGAATATTAATGCTGGTCGGGCAGGCCTTGATGCAGGGGGCATCGTAACAATACAGACAACGATTGGATTCTTCGATCGCACCTTTGCGGGTAAGGCCACGTTCAGCCTCGGCGAAACCCCGCATGAACATATCGGGCGTAAATGTGTTTAACGGAGAAGAGTGCTCCATCCGTATCCCTCCTTCTGTATGAGTGGTTTCCGCTTGAACTGCATGTTTGTGTTATATAATATAACATTATTACGAGTATTGCCTTAATATTTTACTTACTTCTCAGGATTATTGTAGTAAAATGAACAATAAACCTAATTTTATTTCTATTTTCTTTTGGTTTAGGTTAACTATCCTAACACGTTATATTGAAACTATAGTAAATTCCATTTTTCGTTACATTAGACAGATTGTCTAATTTCAAAAGTGTATTTTCTACACCAGGCAGGAAGCCGGTCATACATCAAGCGAGGGGGAAGTTTATGGATTGGGAGCTTGTATTTACGATTCGTGATGCGCTGAAAAGACCGCTGTTCGCCGAAGCAGAAATCGCCGGTGGAAGAACCGGCCTGGGCCGGGCCATCCGCTGGGTGCATGTGCTGGAGAGCGCGAGCTTTGAAAGTCTGATCCACGGGGAAGAGATGATTCTGACCACCGGCATAGGGGCAAGCGCCGATATGCCCTCTTCCTTATCTTTTATGCAGAATCTGATTGATAAGAACGCAGCCTGCTTATGCATTGAGCTGGGAGCCTATTTCAGCAGCATTCCGCAGGAAATGATTGATCTCGCCAACCAGCATGACTTCCCGCTGATCATTTTCACCCGCACGGTACGCTTTGTAGATATCACCCTTGACCTGCATTCCCTCATTATCAACCGCCATCACCGCATGCTTCAGGAGCTAGAAAGTATCTCCCGTGAGTTCCACCGTCTGACACTAACCTCTCAAGGTGCGCTCAAGGTTCTGCAATTATTATGCAAAAGCACCCGCACGCAAATTGTATATATGCAGCCGCAAGGGAAACCCCTGTTCTTCCCGGCGCTCCCGCCCGAGGAGCAGACTCCGCTCCTGAGCTTCTTCGAAGCCTTCGGTGAAGAGATGGAAGGCGTGCAGCCGGATGCTGCCCCTTATATCCGCGACTACGGCCACAAGACGATTGCCCTGAAGCCGGTAGGCGCGCTCGATCAGACCTGGGCTTATATTCTGATGGTCTGCAATCACAAGCCGCAGGAATTCGACTGTCTGCTGCTCGACTCTGCCTCACTGTCCATCGCACAGGAGCTGCTGCGCACACGGTATATGGAGGAACGCAAGCTATTCTCGGAGAATCTGTGGGTGGATGAGCTGATTGGCGGCCGGACCCAGGATGACAACCGGCTCAAAGGGCTGGTCGGTCCCGACTTCAATATCGTGAATGAGCTGCCGTACCGCGTGTGCCTGATCGAAATCGAAAATCCCCGCGACGTGAAATGGAACAGCTCGGAGAACGACTGGGAGTCGATCACCTTTCACCTGTCGCTCATCCTGCGCTCCATCTTCGAGAAGTACTCGCTGCGCCCGCTGATTACACTGAAGAATAACCGCCTCACGGTTATCGCCCTTGATATCCAGTCCAAGCTGCCGGGCAAGCTGCGGCTCCAGCAGGCACTGGATGCGCTGCAGCACATCCGTTCCGACGAGAAGCTGAAGGACCTGCAGCTCGTCATCGGAGTCAGCAAGTCCCACCGGGGTCTGAAACACGCCTATGCCGGTTACCAGGAAGCCGTACAGGCACTGTCTCTATATTCTTGTTATCAGAAGTCAATTCTGTTCTATGAAGAGCTCGGCGTCTTCCAGCTACTGCTGAGCCTGAATGACGGCAAGACACTGGAGAACTTCATCCGCAGCTATCTCGGCCCGCTGATCGACCATGATATGGCGAAAGGAAGCGAGCTGCTGCTGACCCTGCGCGTCTACCTCGACCACGACGGCTCGAAACAGATCGCCGCCCGGAATTTGTTCATCGTCAGACAGTCCCTTTACTACCGGCTGGACAAAATCACCGAGCTGCTGGGTGAAGACTTCATGCTTCCGGAAAACCGCATCTCCATCCAGGTCGCCCTGCGCGCCTATCAGCTTCTGTATCCCGAGAAATTCACTCTGCCCAGCTCCCGTTCAGCACAGCTGTAACGGTGTCGAGGATGAACTGGATATCCGCATCGGTGGAGGATAACGGAGGCGCAAGGGTAAGCACATTGTTGAAGCCAGCTACCGTATCGCCGTTTTTGCCGATGATCAGGCCTTTCGCTTTGCATTCGGCAATAATCCCCTTAACGACAGCCAGATCAGCGGGCTGCTTGGTGACCTTGTCCGCTACCAGTTCAATGCCAATGACAAGTCCGAAGCTGCGGATATCTCCCACCAGCTTATGGTTCAGCAGTTCAGCGAATCCGGCAGTCAGCTTCTTGCCCAGAATATCCGCGCGCTCCACCAGGTTCTCCTGTTCCAGGATTTCCAGATTGCGCAAGGCAAGCGCACAGGCTGCCGGATTACCGCCAAAAGTGTTCACATGGCGGAAATGCCCGTAGTCGTCACTGTTGTCCTTGAAGGCCTCGTAGATATCCTTGCGGACGGCCGTTGCCGACAGTGGAAGGTAGGCACTGGTCAACCCTTTGGCCATGGTGATTATATCCGGTTTCACGCCAAAATTCTGATGCCCGAATTTGCGGCCGGAACGCCCGAAGCCGCAGATCACCTCGTCAATAATCAGCAGGACTCCGTGCTTGCGGCAAATCTCCTGAACCCGGTCCAGATAAACCTGGTGCGGCACAATGACGCCGCCGCCGGTAATGACCGGCTCCATAATAACTGCCGCTACCGTCTCCACGCCTTCCCAGACGATCGTATCCTCAATAGCCTGCGCACTCTGAAGGTTGAATTCCTCCACGGTCATTCCCGCTGGACGTCGGTAGCTGTCCGGCGGGGCTACATGCAGAAACCCGCCGCTCAGCGGCTCGTATTTATATTTCCGCTGCGCCTGGCCGGTGGCCGAGAGCGCACCAAGGGAGCTTCCATGATAGCCCCGGTAGCGGGCGATGAATTTATGACGGTAATGCTGGCCGATCTGCTGCTGGTATTGGCGGGCGATTTTGAAGGCTGCTTCATTGGCTTCTGACCCGCTGTTGGAAAAGAAAATAACATAGTCGCCTTCCAGCCATTCATTCAGCTTCTCAGCTAGGGCAATTGCCGGCATATGGCTCTGCGTGAGCGGGAAATACGGCAGGCTAAGGAGCTGATTGTAAGCCGCCTCTGCCAATTCTTTGCGTCCATAGCCAACATTCACACACCACAGGCCGGACATGCCGTCCAGAAACTTGTTGCCGTCAATATCCGTCACCCATGAGCCGCTTGCTTCTACTGCGATCATCGGCGGATTCTTTTCATTGTAAGGGGTAATATTATGCCACAAATACTGCTGATCCTTTTGAATGGCCCGCTCGCTATCGTTCCCCAGGCTTTGCATGGCACTCTCTCCTCTCAACATTCCATAGTAGTCAATAACGTGCGGTAACCATTTTCTTGCGGGTATAGAACTCTACGCCGTCCCTGCCGTTCGCATGCAGATCTCCATAAAAGGATTTCTTGTAGCCCGAAAAAGGGAAAAAGGCCATCGGCGCAGGCACGCCCAGGTTAACCCCCAGCATTCCCGCATCAATCTCTTCCCGGAATTCCCGGATCGCCTTAGCGCTGTCCGTATAGATGCAGGCTCCATTGGCAAAAGGGGACTGATTGGTCACGGCAATGGCCTCGGCCAGATCTTTGACCCGTACCACAGCCAGCAGCGGCGCAAAAATTTCATCCTGCCAGATCGTCATGCCCGGCTGCACACGGTCGAATATGGTCGGCCCGATGAAGTAACCCGCTCCGGCTGCCGCATGGTCCAGTCTACCGTCCCGCACCAGCTCCGCCTGTTCCTTAATCCCCGTTTCGATATAAGCGATCGTACGCTCCTTGTTCGATTGGCGTATCACCGGGCCAAGAAAGACTCCCTCATCCTTGCCGTCGCCGATCTTCAGGCCATCAGCAGCTTCACTCAGGCGGCTTACCAGCCTATCTGCGATCTCCTCATGCACAACCACCACAGAGCAGGCCATACAGCGCTCACCTGCTGAGCCAAAGGCGGCGGAAATGATGTTTTTGACCGCGTTATCGAGATCGGCATCAGGCAGTACTATGGAATGGTTCTTAGCCCCTGCCAGGGCCTGCACCCGTTTGCCGAACGATGTTCCGTGCTTATAGACATACTCCGCAACCGGCTGGGAGCCTACAAAGGAAATAGCTTTGACTTCCTCGTGCTCGAGCAGACCGTTCACCACCTCATGCGCCCCGTGCACCACATTCAGCACCCCAGGCGGAAATCCAGCTTCCGCAAACAGCTCGGCCAGCCTGTTCATCAGCAGCGGCGTACGCTCGGAGGGCTTCAGGACAAAGGTGTTGCCGCAGGCGATCGCCAGCGGGAACATCCAGCAGGGCACCATCATCGGGAAGTTGAATGGCGCAATGCCGCCGACCACCCCAAGCGGGTACCGGTACATACCTGACTCGACACCGGTAGCAATGTCCGGCAGCTGACTGCCCATCATCAGTGTGGGAATGCCGGCGGCAAATTCCACACATTCAATGCCGCGCTGCACTTCTCCAAGCGATTCCTCCAGGCTTTTGCCGTTCTCCAGCGTGATCAGTCCGGCCAGCTCGTTCCAGTGCTGAACCAGCAGCTGCTGGTACTGGAAGAAATAGCGGGCCCGGCGCGGTACAGCAACCTTTTTCCAGGAAGAGTACGCCTCTGCTGCCGCTTTCACCGCATCATCCAGCTCCTCCCGGCTGGAGAGCGGCACATAAGCGATGACCTCACCGGTCGCCGGATTGAATACTTCTTCCTGCTGTCCGGAGGAGGACTCCACCCACACCCCATTTACGTAGTTCTTTACTTTCTCCGTTTGCCTTACAAGCAGAGACATCTTCTGCACCTCTTTCCGCCTTCTGGGCTGCTGATTATAATAGATGACCGCCCATCCGGCGGTCATCTATAGGAATATGAGTGTATCCGCGTTATTTTGCCGCCATCTCCACAATTTCGTTCGTATAGGCTTCATCCACCTTGGATGCTGTCTTGATGACGCCGAACTTAAGGGCGATATCTGCCGTCTGCTGGAACGCCGCCGCATCGGTATAACCCATCTTGGAAGCGTCGAAGCCTTCCGGCTGAATCAGCTTGGCAACCTCGGTCATCATCGTCAGCTGATGCTCCCGGGTGGTGCTGCCCTTCTCAGCCAGCTTCATGACACTGTCAACCGCAGCTTCCGGATCGGCAATCGCGTCCTTCCAGCCTTTCAGGGAAGCACGGACAAACTTGGCGGCTGTTTCCTTGTTGGCTTCAAGCCATTCCTTGTTGGCGAAGAGGTTGTCTTCCAGCATCGCCACACCTTCATCATTCATGTCGATTACATTCAGATCCTCTGCCTTAATACCCGATTCCAGCACGACCTGATATTCGTTATAGGTCATGGCCGAAGCCGCGTCAATCTCCCCGCCGAGGAACTGGTCCATCGTGAAGCCCTGCTTGGTAAATTTCAGGTCCTTATTCGAATCCAGTTTGTATTTATCGAAGAGTGCCAGAATCTCGAACTCGTTGCCGCCCATCCAGTTGCCGACCTTCTTGCCCTTCAGGTCAGCCGGTCCACTGATGCCCGCATCCTTTTTCGATACCAGCACCAGTCCGCTCTTCTGGAAGATTTGCGCAATCTGCACCAGCGGCATTTCCTGCTCCTGACTGGTCAACAGACTGGCGACCCAGTCTACGCCGATATCCGCCGATCCCCCTGCGACCTGCTGCTCCGGCACAATGTCCGGACCCCCGGGCAGAATTTCAACTTTCAGCCCTTCTTCCGCGTAATAGCCCTTGTCCTGGGCCAGGAAGTAACCGGCGAATTGAGCCTGAGGCACCCATTTCAGCTGCAGCTTGACCGTGACCGGATCTGCAGCGGGTTCCGTTGTTGCCGCCGCTTCCGGCGATGCAGAAGCCTCTGTTCCGGCCGTCGCCTCAGCCGCCGGAGCCGCATTGTTATTATTGCCGCCACACCCTGCCAGCAAAGAAATCATCATGATAAACGCCGCTACCAGCACCCCGCCACGAAACTTGCCCTTCTTCCTGTTCATCAAAACAACTCCCCCTACCCGTTTGAGTTTTCATTTCGGCAAAAGCCACAGCATGGTTACCAGCGTGATGCTCTATGCATACGGCCTGCGGAGGGGTTCTCTATCTCCCTCTTCGCAGAAACCGGATGTAACGAATTCAGGTATCAGGACCGCTGAGAGGAGTGCCACTTGATGAACACCTTCTCCAGCCGCTCCACAATCAGGTAAAAGAGGACTCCGGCAATGGCTGCCAGCACGATACAGGACCAGCCGAGCGGCATTTTGGCCACTTTGATGGAATTGGAGAGCAGGTAGCCGAGGCCCCGCGAGGAGAAGAAGAATTCCCCGACAATAGCTCCGATCATACTCGCGGTAGCATTGATCTTCAGCGCGGTGAACACATAAGGCAGACTGTTCTGGATCCGCAGGTAGCGGAATACCGCCGGCTTGCCGGCTGCATACGAATGCATCAGATCCAGAGCAAGGGGGTCAACCGCAGCCATGCCCTTGTAGGCATTAATAGCCATCGCTGCCATCGTTGTCGCTGTAACAATTGCGGCCCGGGACCCGATGCCGTCCCCGAACCACAGGTTCATAATCGGAGCAAGCGCCACAATCGGCACAGCGTTCAGTGCAGCCACCAGGGTCAGGCTCCCTCCGCCCCAGCGGGGCCAGGCCGTTGCCGCCAAGGCGATCAGGAAGCCACAGGCCGAACCGATCAGCATCCCCACCACTGCCTCGGTCAGCGTATAGCCGGTATAGGAGAGCAACAGGCTGAAATGATCCCGTATTGCTTCCGCAATGGCCGAGGGCAATGGAAGCTGATATTTCTTGAGATCAAAGAGCTTGTGGAAGACCTGAACCTCCCAAAGGATCAGAAACAGCACACCGGCCAGCAGGGGCAGAATCACACCCGGATTCAGCCATTTGGATGGCCGCCGGGGACTTCGACGTTTATCAGGATCTGTTGTAATTTCGTTGTTAGTTGATGTGATCGGAGCCGTTGCTGCTTCTTTGCCTGATGATGCAATGAATGGTATATCCCGCACAGTAGTATTGCTCTCCATCAGCGGCTGCCCCCTTTCGGACGGAATTCCGGTTGCCATGGCGCTACCAGGCGTTCCACCAGACTCATCAGCCAATAGCTGGCCATCCCCAGCAAGGCTCCAACAAGCACTGTTGACCAGAACATATACGTATGGGAGGGACCGTAATAGAGATTACGCAGCATGATGACACCGATGCCATGCTGTGCGCCCATGAGCTCCACGAGGATTGCCCCGGTTACTGCGAGCGGAGCTGCAATCTTCAGTCCGCTGAAGAGGCCCGGCAGTGCAGCCGGGAAGCGCAGCTTCCAGTACACCGCCCAGGGCTTGGCAGCATAGGAGTGCATAAGCTCCACCGCCGGCAGATCCACGCTCCGCAGCCCGCGGAGCATATTCAGCGCGACTGGAAAAAAGGTGATGTAGCCGGAGATGATTATCCGCGACACCTGCTCGTCGCGCACAATGCCATAGATGATCGGGGCCAGGCCCAGAATCGGAATCATCTGCGAGGCAACCGCATAAGGGAAGGCAAGCTGTTCAATCGTCTTCGAGAGACTCATCAGCACCGCGAGGACCACTCCGGCCACTGCACCGATCAGAAATCCGACACCTGCATTACCAAAGGTGGCTCCCCCCTCCTTCAAGAGCGTGCCGCTGTACTTCCATAAGGTCGCCGCCACTTCATGAACGTAAGGCAGCTTGGATTGGGCCAGCGGCGTCTTCGCCACATTCAGCAGCCACCAGGACACCGCCTCCCATACCACCAGCAGACCGAAGATCCAGACGAACAGCGGCAGCACGCGGTCCCGCATAAACGTACTGTTCCCCTTCATCTCTACACCCCTTCGAAGCTGTCGCGGATATGGGCGATCAGTTCAAAAAACTGCGGACTGTTTCTCATCTCCGCCGTGCGCGGACGAGGGAGTGGAATATCCACAATCGCGGACAGCCTGCCCGGATGCGGAGATAACACGAACACGCGGTCCGAGAGAAAGATCGACTCGGGAATGCTGTGGGTTACGAAAACAATAGTGCTCTGCACCTTGTTCCAGACGGACAGCAGCTCCTCATTCAGACGCTCGCGGGTGAATTCATCCAGCGCCGAGAACGGTTCATCCATCAGCAGGATCTCCGGCTCCATCGACAGCGCTCTGGCGATGGCAACCCGCTGCTGCATCCCTCCGCTGAGCTGCCACGGATATTTGTCTGCGAAGCCCTGCAGGCCTACAAGATCCAGCAGTTCCAGCGCTTTGTCCTCACGTATGGATTTCTTCACACCCATCAGTTCCAGAGGCAGTGTAATATTATGCTTCACCTTCCGCCAGTCATACAGGACCGGACTCTGGAAGACGATGCCGTATTTTTGGGCCAGACGGGCTTCGCGGGCACTCTTGCCGGCCACCGTAACGTCCCCGCCGGTTGGTGTTATAAGATCTGCCATCAGTCTCAGCAGTGTAGTTTTGCCGCAGCCGGACGGGCCGAGCAGAGAGACGAACTCTCCCTTGGCAATATCCAGGCTCACTTGATGCAGCGCAAGTACATCGGCTGTATCGGTCTGGTAGCGCATCTCTACGTTCTGCAGCTGTATTTCAGGAATTCTTGCCGCGACTAATGACATATCCAGCTCCCCCTTCACTCCTGAATCGGATTTTATTTTCTTATTTATGTTATATAACATAACACAAGTTCGCGCATAACGATTACTTTCCTTCATCCATGTAGGATTAACTAACATGTTACACTTTGCTCCGGTGACTCTCACTAGACAAAAAGTAAAATAGCGTCTGAAAAATTCCGTCACTTTGTCTAGGTGGAGCCTATACAGTATTAAAAATTGAGACTTTTTCCGATAAAGTAGGTATATATCATCATGCGGACAACCTTCATACCAAAGATTACACGATCTATGATTGATGCTATCTCACTATATCTTTCGACGATTAGGAGACAATCTGCCTATGCTCAACGCTTACGTCCATCCATGGAGGTCTGAACGATGGGATCCATGATTTCGAATTATATTGTGATTGTTGCGATCTCCGGTGTGCTGAATGTGCTGCTGGCTCTTTTTGCCTATTATAAAAGAACCGATTTCGCAGGAACCCGGGCCTTCATCCTCAGCTCCTTCACTTCAGCAGTCTATACCTTCGGCTTCGCTCTGGAGCTGTCGGGCCGGACCATGCCGGAAATCAGCTTTTGGATTAATGTCGAGTATCTCGGACTGCCCTTCATTGCTCCCTCTAGTCTGATTATGATTATGTATTTTGTTGGACTGGAGCGGCTGATCCAAAAAGGGCTGGTTACCTCGCTCTATGTCATCCCCTTCATCTCCGTCCTGCTCGTATGGACCAACGATTATCATCACTTGTTCTATCAGTCAATGCATTTCCGGGAAGGTGCGCCTACACCGCTGATCGATATCGTGATGGGACCCTGGTATATTGTTCAGGGCAGTCTGACTTTTGGCTGTATGCTTGCGGGCATGTGCCTGATTCTCTGGCAGTGGAACCGGATGAAGCGCGTCTACCGCAGACAGCTGTCCATCATCTTCATCGGGCAGTTTCTCCCGGCTCTGGGGGCATTCCTCTATTTAATGGATGCAACCCCTTATGGGATGGACCCCGTACCCGTGATTATGAGTGTCACCTCGACCCTCTATATATGGGCTATCCTTTCCAGAGGTATGCTGACCGCCGCTCCGATCGCCCGCGAGAATCTCTTCGAGAGCATGCGCGACGGTGTGCTGGTTACGGATCTCTCCGATATGCTGGTGGATTACAACCAGGCCGCTATGGACATGCTGCAGGATCTGGATGCCTCAGCCATCGGCAAGCCTTTGGCCCAGCTCTTCCTTCCAGCGGGGCAGGATGCCGTTGACTATGTCATGAACTCCGATCCGCAGCTCAGTGAAGAGCGTGAGCTGGGCTGGAATATCCACGGTGAAACCCGTTATTACCAGGTCAGATCCTCTCCGGTGCAGAAGCACGATGGACATCTGGTGGGAAGGATGATTATGCTGATTGATGTCACGGAGCGGACACTGCTGCAGGAGAAGCTGCTCCAGCTGGCCACCATCGACAGTCTCACCGGTATTTACAACCGGATGCATTTTATGGAGCTCAGCCGACAGCTTTTGGAGGAAGCTTCACTCAACCTGACGCCGGTCTCAGTGATTTTGCTGGACATCGACTTTTTCAAAAGCATCAACGACCGATACGGTCACCATTATGGAGATATGGCACTGCAGCATATTGTAGCCGTATGCAGCAAGCATTTGCGGGAGGGTGATATTTTCGGGCGTTACGGGGGAGAGGAGTTTGTCCTCTGTCTTCCAGGAACCCCGTTGAAGCAGGCCGCTCTGTTATCTGAAGCGATTCGTGAGGATATTGAGCGCAGCTCCGTCTATACAATTTCCGGGTCCATTCATGTAACAGCAAGCTTCGGAGTGGTGGATTCCTCAAGCAAGAACCTCTCTCTCGAAGAACTGCTCTCCGAAGCCGATCATGCCCTATATACCTCCAAGCGAAATGGGCGTAATGCGGTTCACGTATCCAGCGGCTCCTCAATCACCCATTTCACACCAGTATAAGCGGTCTGATTGCCCGCCGGTGGTGCCACAGCAACGGCGTTTCTGCCGTTGTTTCGGGGCAAACCCGTCGGCGGTGCCACAGCAACGGCATTTCTGCCGTTGTTGCGATGCTAAAACCGTATTCACTTAACAGCATAGCCGTTGCAAATTTCCAGTTTAGAGTTGCACGGATGGCCTCATTAGACGCGACGCCGAGCGAATTGGAAAAAGTGAACTTAATTCGTCCTCACCCACTTCTCAGTAAGCACATGTTGGAAAAAGTAGAACTAATTCGTCCGATTTCCTCCCTTTCAGGTAAATTCGCTTAAATTAAGTCTACTTTTGGACTTCCGTCAAGAAAGTGGACATAAAAAAATAGATTTATGCGGTCTTTTTCTTTTTGAACTTCGCTGCAAATTGGACAGGGGAAAGATAACCCAGTGCACTGTGGATTCGCTTGCGGTTATAAAAAAACTCAATATACTGGAACATCTCATCCTGCGCTTGCTGTTTTGTTTTGAATTTGGTGCAATAGACAAACTCTTTCTTTAGGATGCTATGAAAGGATTCGATACAGGCATTGTCATAGCAATTCCCCTTGCGGCTCATGCTCGCCTTCATACGGTATTTGTTCAGCTCTTCCAGTCTCCAGCCGACGATTTCTCTCGTGCAGAGGTCGAGCACACTGGCCAGGTACAGTCTACCTTGCCGGCAGGGAATGTAGGTAATGTCTGTGACCCAGACTTTGTTGGGTTCGGCTGTCGCAAATTTTTGATTCAGCAGGTTGGGGGCAATGGGGAGATCGTGATTGGAATCCGTCGTCTTGACACGAAACCGCTTGGCTACACACGAACGTAATCCGAGCTCTCGCATGTATTTTCCTACTGTCCGCTCGCTCAGGGTGTACCCTTCTTTTCGCAGAAGGTCGGTGATTTTGGGGCTGCCATAACGTCTGTGGCTATCTTTGAAATGATAGTGGATTCGCTGGAGTACCCGTGCCTTACGCTCTGCCTGCGGACTCACGGTAATGCTTTTCCATTTGTAATACCCGCTCCGGGACACTTTAAGAACACTGCACATCCTCTCCATTCGAAACTCGGAGCGGTGATCTTCGATGAACTGAAATCTCAGTTCTTTGGTTTGCTGAAGATGTGCACGGCTTTTTTTACGATGGCAAGCTCCTCTTCGACGTCTGCAATCCGCTGTGCCCTTGCCAGTAATTCTTTTTCTTGTTCCGCCAGCCGCTGCTCCAGTTCGCGAACCTTTTCCGCACTGTTTACAGGTTCATTGCCGAACTCCCGATACTTCGCCAGCCAGTTATGCAGCACACCAGGGGAGATGCCCAGCTCCTCCCCAATCTCCACCACCGTCTTCGTCTGTTCCTGAATATACTTGACGGCTTCTCTTTTAAACTTTTCATTGTACCGTTGCCGTTGTTCACCCATGTGAACACCTCCTCGTTAAGTTCATTATTCATGCTCTCTTAACGGGTGTCCACTTTTTATTCTACTTGCA
>NZ_LVWH01000166.1:0-73046 GCF_001909045.1 Paenibacillus sp. P3E
CATCAGGGATAACCTGTTACAATACAGCTTTCTGATTTCGCAAATCGAACAATGGGGGGAAACATTATTATGGCAGCAGATTTTGTCATTGAGGGACTGAAAGCATCAATTGAAGGAAAAGAAATTCTGAAGGGAATTAACCTTCAAATGAAGGGCGGCGAAATTCACGCCATCATGGGACCGAACGGTACCGGTAAAAGCACCCTGGCTTCGGCTCTGATGGGTCATCCCAAGTACGTGGTTACTGAGGGTACGGCTGTTCTGGAAGGCGAAGACCTGCTCGAAATGGCTGTGGATGAACGCGCGCGTGCCGGTCTATTCCTGGCGATGCAGTATCCAAGTGAAATCAGCGGTGTAACGAACTCCGACTTCCTGCGCAGTGCGATCAATTCCCGCCGTGAAGAGGGAAGCGAGATTTCCTTGATCCGCTTTATCCGCCAAATGGAAGCCAAAATGAAAGAACTGGATATGAACCCTGAGTTTCTGCACCGCTATTTGAACGAAGGCTTCTCCGGCGGCGAAAAGAAACGCAACGAAATTCTGCAAATGATGATGCTGGATCCTAAGATCGTCATTCTTGACGAAATTGACTCCGGCCTTGATATTGATGCGCTCAAAATTGTCGCTGAAGGCGTCAACTCCATGCGCAGCCCGGAACGCGGTTTTCTTGTGATTACCCACTATCAGCGCCTTTTGAATTACATCAAGCCAGATTATGTGCATGTCATGATGCAGGGACGGATCGTAAAATCCGGCGGCTCCGAACTGGCCGAGCGTCTGGAAGCAGAAGGTTATGAATGGGTAAAGGAAGAGCTTGGCATTGAAGATGAAACTGTAGGACAGGAAGCTTAAGAGACGCCAGGAAGGAGGAAACCACTTATGACGACGCAAACCATTCTTCCGGTGGATGCACAGCTGCTCAGCGAATTGTCGCAGAGCAGCGGCGAACCGGGCTGGCTGAAGGACAGCCGTTTGAACGCACTTACGCTGGCCGCTGGGCTGGCATTGCCGAAATTGGAGAAGACCCGGATTGACCGCTGGAATGTGAATACTTATGGAAGCTACAAAGCAAGCCAGACCATTACTTCACTTAGTGAAGCCCCAGCTTCTATTGCGGCTCTGATCAAGGATCAGGAGGAAGGCAGCCTGATCATTCAGCGCAACTCCAGCGCCGTGTATGTCCGGCTTGCTCCGGAGCTAGTGGCTCAGGGCGTTATTTTCACCGATCTGCAAACAGCAGTCAAAGAGCATGGGGATCTGGTGCAGCGTTATCTGCACAAGGCTGTCCTGCCTGACGAGCATTCCATTGCTGCGCTGCATGCGGCCCTTTGGAACGGCGGGGTATTCCTCTATGTACCTAAGAACGTCATCATTGAGACCCCGCTGCAGGCGGTTCTGCTCACAGATGATGCTGAAGCTGCTTTTGTTCCGCATATTCTGATAGTAGCCGAAGCTAATAGTTCTTTGACCTATGTCGACAACTATGTATCGGACAAAGCGGAAGCCGGACTACACAACGGTGCGGTGGAAGTATTTGTAGGCGCTGGTGCCAAGGTGCGTTATGCTACGGTTCATCAGCTGGGTGAGGATACGACCGACGTGACTTACCGGCGCGCTATTGTTGAGAATGATGGAACGATTGAATGGATTGTAGGCGAGATGAACTACGGTGATACCGCTAGCGACACCAAGTCCGTGCTGAAAGGCAACGGATCCAGCTCGGATGCCAAAGTCATCGCAGTGGGATCGGGCGCGCAGAAGCTCAGCTATACAACACAGGCCCAGCATTTTGGCAAAAACACACCGAGCGATATGATTACCCGTGCAGTAATGCGCGATTCCGCAACCTCTATTATTAACGGTATTACGAAAATTGAGAAAGGCGCAACCCGGGCCGATGGCCAGCAGACGGAGAAAGTTCTGATGCTGAGTCCCAAAGCGCGTGGCGACGCCAACCCGATTCTGCTTATTGATGAAGACGATGTTACAGCAGGCCATGCCGCTTCCGTAGGACAGGTCAATTACGAGCAGGTGTACTACCTGATGTCCCGGGGGATTTCACGGCATGATGCAGAAACACTGATTATATACGGCTTCCTTGCACCTGTAGTGTCGCAAATTCCACTGGAGGGACTGCGCAATCAGCTCCAATCTCTTGTGGAAAGGAAGTTAGGCCAATGATTAACAGCGCCATCCGGGAGCAATTTCCCATACTGAACCAGAAAATCAACGGACATCCTCTGGTGTACCTGGACAGCGCGGCAACCTCACAGAAGCCGCGTCAGGTCATTGAGGCCGTGAAGTCTTATTATGAATGGGATAACGCTAACGTGCACCGCGGTGTCCATACACTGGGCAGCCGCGCTACGGACGCATATGAAGGAGCCCGCGAGAAGCTGGCTAAATTCCTTCATGCCCGCAGCACGAAGGAGATTATTTTTACCCGCGGTACAACAACCGCCCTGAATATTGTGGCTTCGTCTTACGGCCCGGCCCATGTGGGTGAAGGCGACGAAATTGTCATCACCCAGATGGAGCATCACAGCAACTTCATTCCATGGCAGCAGCTTGCGAAGAAGACAGGGGCAACCTTGAAATTCCTTCCGCTGCAGAAGGATGGAACGATTACACTTGCAGATGCCGAGGAGACGATAACGGATAGAACCAAGATCGTCGCCATCGCCTATGTCTCCAATGTAATGGGTGTTACCCATCCGGTAAAAGAGCTGGCAGCCATCGCTCACCGTCACGGCGCTGTAATTGTTGTGGACGGAGCTCAGAGCACACCGCATATGAAGGTGGATGTTCAGGATCTGGATTGCGATTTCTACGCATTATCCGGTCATAAGATGCTTGCACCTACAGGTATAGGCGCCTTGTATGGCAAAAAAGCCTTGCTAGAGGCAATGGAGCCTGTCGAGTTCGGCGGCGAAATGATCGATGATGTGGGTCTGTATGAATCCACCTGGAAAGAGCTTCCCTGGAAGTTCGAAGGCGGTACACCGATTATCGCCGGTGCTGTTGGCCTCGGGGCAGCGATTGATTTCCTTCAGGAAATCGGGATGGATGAAATTCACCGCCACGAGATGGAGCTTGCCGCATGTGCGGAAGAGCGCCTCTCGGAGGTGGACGGACTGACTATTTATGGTCCTCGCAGCCGGCAGGTCGGTGTGGTCACCTTCAATCTTGGGGATGTTCATCCTCATGATGTGGCTACTGTGCTGGATGCTGAAGGCGTTGCTGTCCGTGCCGGGCATCACTGCTGCCAGCCGCTGATGCGCTGGCTGCAGGTCAGCTCGACCGCCCGTGCCAGCTTCTACCTGTACAATTCGGAACAGGATGTAGATGCGCTGGTGCAGGCTTTAATCAAGGCAAAGGAGTATTTCGCCTATGAACTTGGATGACTTGTATAGACGCGTAATTATGGATCATTATAAAAATCCCCGGAACCGTGGTTCTTTTGCAGATGACGCTCTGAAGATTGAACTGAACAACCCAACCTGCGGCGACCGCATTACGCTTCAGCTAAAGGTGGAGGACGGCATCGTCAAGGATGCCCGTTACAGCGGCGAAGGCTGTTCAATCAGCATGTCGTCGGCTTCCATGATGACGGAAGCGGTCAAAGGCCAGACCGTCCAGCATGCACTCGAGCTGGCTGACCGCTTCTCCTCCCTGATGAAGGGGGATGCAGTGGATTTTGGAGACTATGAAGATATCGAAGCCCTTTCCGGTGTTAATAAATTTCCGGCGCGGATCAAATGTGCGACCCTCGCATGGAATGCACTTCGCAAAGGTATAGACGTGGAAGAAGAGCATCATCAAGAACACTAAAAACAAGGAGGCTGACACCATGGCTAAGAAAGCGCCTGATATGGAAGAGTACCAATACGGGTTCCGTGACGAGCATAAGTCGATATTCCAGTCTGGTAAGGGACTTACGGCCGAAATTGTTAAAGAAATCTCCGCCATCAAGAATGAACCGGAGTGGATGCTGGAATTCCGTCTGAAATCTCTGGAGCAATTCTACAAAATGCCGATGCCTAATTGGGGCGGTAATCTTGACGAGTTGGATTTTGACGAAATCCAGTATTATGTAAGACCATCCGAGAAGCAAGGTAAGACTTGGGAGGAAGTTCCTTCCGAGATTAAAGAGACCTTCGACAAGCTGGGTATCCCCGAAGCGGAACAGAAGTTCCTGGCTGGGGTCTCCGCGCAGTACGAATCCGAGGTTGTCTACCACAGTATGCAGAAGAGCCTTGAAGACCAGGGTGTGATCTTCACCGATACCGACACAGCACTGCGTGAGCACCCGGAACTGTTCAGAAAGTTCTTCGGTACGATTATCCCGCCTACGGATAATAAATTTGCTGCACTGAATAGTGCGGTATGGTCTGGCGGAAGCTTCATCTATGTTCCAAAGGGTGTGAAATGCGAAGTACCTCTCCAGGCCTACTTCCGTATTAACTCCGAGAATATGGGCCAGTTCGAGCGTACACTGATTCTTGCCGATGAAGACAGCTTCGTGCATTATGTAGAGGGCTGTACGGCTCCAATCTACAGCACAAACTCGCTTCACAGTGCGGTGGTTGAGATTCTGTGTATGAAGAACGCACGCGTTCGTTACACAACCATTCAGAACTGGGCACCGAATATCTACAATCTGGTTACCAAACGTGCCGTTGCGGAAGAGAACGCTACGATGGAATGGGTCGATGGCAACATCGGTTCCAAGCTGACCATGAAATATCCCGCAGTGGTACTCAAAGGCCGCGGAGCCAAGGGTTCTGTATTGTCCATTGCGGTTGCCGGCAAGGACCAGCATCAGGATGCAGGTGCCAAAATGATTCACTTGGCTCCAGACACGACTTCGACGATCGTCTCCAAGTCGATCAGCAAACACGGCGGTAAAGTAACATACCGTGGTCTTGCCTCCTTCGGCCGTAAGGCGGAAGGTGCGAAATCCAACATCAAATGTGATACGCTCATTCTGGATAACCTGTCCACTTCGGACACGATTCCTTACAATGAGATCATGAACGATAACATCGTGCTTGAGCATGAAGCGACTGTCTCCAAGGTCTCCGAGGAGCAGCTGTTTTACCTGATGAGCCGGGGCCTTACCGAAGCCGAAGCGACTCAGATGATCATCATGGGCTTCATCGAGCCATTCACCAAAGAGCTGCCGATGGAGTATGCGGTAGAAATGAACCGTCTCATCAAATTTGAGATGGAAGGCTCCATCGGTTAACAAAAACAAAAAGTAAAGGGCAGAAGGCGAACTGTAAAGTTCGTCTTCTTCTTGATTTAGGCTGTCTTCTTTAACAGATGAATCTGTTTGAGAAGGCAGCTTTTTCGTTGCGTCAATTTATTCGGAAAGAATAAATATACATAAAATACATTAAAAGTCTGTACTCACCAGCAGGAAAACAGGCTGAATCTTGGATAATCTTAATCCAATAGGATTTTGGAGGAAATGGAAGCATTTAAAGCTGAAGCTGTCCTTTTCCTGGAGAGGAAGACCGATTCTTTCGGGAAAAACCGAGAAAACGGTGATTTCTCCCCTTTGCCGCATTAAATCAGGGGTGATAAACTGCATAAAGTCACTAAAAATGGAAGCGCTAAAAATCTAAAGCTTTAAGGAGGAGAGATATGGATGTTCTCAGGCAACTGCGGGGCTTTTATCGGGAGAAGCTGCACTATCTGATTCTGTCGATTGTTTGTTTGGCGGCCGCAACTGCAGTGGGGCTTATTACCCCCAACTTGTTAAGACGTTTGATTGATGATGTTATTGTGCCCATGAAGTTTACTGAGGTGCCCGTTCTTGCTCTAAGCGTATTGGCTGTCGTTTTTGTTAAGGCTTGTCTGCAATTTGCGCATGGTTTTTTCGGAGGACGGCTGGGTAACTTTCTGGCCTACCGCCTGCGCAATGCCTGCTATGAGAAGCTGCAATTCCTGTCTTTCCGCTATTATGACACGGCGAAGACAGGGGACCTGATGTCCCGGCTGACCGGGGATCTTGAGGCCATCCGGCTGTTCATCGGCTTCGGATTTGCCCAACTGCTCAATGTGTTTTTTATGGTGCTGTTTGGCTCTATTATGATGTTCACGATCAATTGGCAGCTAACCCTTGTCACACTGATCACTATGCCGTTTCTGGCTGCTGTTGCATTCCGATTCGAATCCAAGATTCACCCGGCCTTTCAGGAGATGCGGCTTGCGCTTAGCGCTCTTACAACGGCTGTTCAGGAAAATGTGACCGGTGTGCGGACGGTCAAGTCGTTCGCCAGAGAATCCTTCGAGGTAGAGAAGTTCTCACACCGTAATGAACGCTACAAGGATAATCAGATTTTTGCCGCGGAGCTGTGGAGCAAGTTTTTTCCGGTGATGGAGCTGTTAGCTTCGGTCAGTGTAGCGATATTGCTCGGGGTTGGCGGAACACTGGTCATTAAGGGACGGATGTCGCTTGGTGAGCTTGTAGCCTTTTTCAGCTTAATCTGGTATATTATCGGCCCTGTCTGGGGCCTTGGCTTCCATATCAACAACTATACGCAATCCAAAGCTTCGGGAGAACGTGTGCTTGAAGTGCTTAACCAGCCTATCGATGTAAAAGATAAAGATAATGCCCGTGAGCTTGTGGCAGCTGAAGTAAAGGGCGAAGTCGTCTTTGATCACGTGACATTTGCCTACGGCAACAAAATGCCTGCAGTCAAGGACATTCATTTCAGCGCCAAGCCAGGGGCGGTCATCGGGTTCCTGGGCGGTACCGGCTCCGGGAAGTCAACCATTATCCAGCTGATGATGCGGGCATATGATGTGAATAATGGCAGCATAACCCTGGATGGTGTGGATATCCGTGAATACAATGTGCGCAGCCTGCGGTCACAGATTGCCACGGTGTTCCAGGAGACGTTCCTGTTCTCCTCCTCCATCCGCAACAATATTTCGTACGGCCTGAAGAATGTGAGTATGGAAGAGATCGTCCGTGCCGCACAACTGGCGAAGGCTCATGATTTTATTATGGAAATGCCGGACGGGTATGATACGGTGGTTGGCGAACGGGGGATGGGACTCTCAGGCGGTCAGAAGCAGCGTATTGCGATTGCCAGAGCACTTCTGAAGAATCCGCGGATCCTAATCCTCGATGATGCCACCAGTGCCGTTGATATGGAGACCGAGCATGAGATCCAGGCCGGATTCCAGGAGGTTATGCGCGGACGGACCACCCTGATTATTGCCCACCGGATCTCCTCGCTGCGGCATGCCGATCAGATTATTGTCATGAATGAAGGTCATATGGTTCAGCAGGGTACCCACCATGAGCTGATAGTGGTTCCTGGTCCTTACCAGGATGTCTACCGGATTCAGTATGCTGATTATCTGGCCAGGGACAATGGAAGAGGGGCAGGTGATACGGCATGAAGCTGGAAGCTAACCAAGAGAAATCCGTAAAAATGAAGCAAGGTTCGGCCCAGGAGCAAACGCTAGACGAACGGTTCGTGTACAAGGATGATGACGTCATTGACAAGGCGTTCGACTGGAAGCAGTTCACCAGGCTGTTCAGTTATATGAAGCCTTATGCCAGGCAAATGCTGCCGCTCGTGTCGGTGATGATGATCCTCGGCACGATTACGAAGCTGACGGTCCCTTACCTGACGAGTATGGCTATCGATAAGGCGATTGCTCCGAAGTCGGGGAATCCCAGTCTGACCCTGCTGTACACCTTGACGGCTGCTGTAATTGTACTCTATCTGATTCAATGGATTGCTGGGGTCTACCGGATCAAATACACGAATGTAATCGGACAGCGGGTCATATACGATTTGCGCTCAGACCTGTTCCGGCATATTCAAAAGCTTTCCTTCAATTTTTTTGATAAACGTCCGGCCGGCTCGGTGCTGGTTCGGGTCACCAATGATATCAACTCCCTGCAGGATCTGTTCACCAACGGAGTCGTCAATCTGATGATCGACAGTGTGCAATTAATCGGAATCATGGTAATTCTGCTGCTGATCAACTGGAAGCTGGGGCTTGCGGTGATGATCACTGTACCGGTTATGTTTTTTGTCTCCACCAAGCTGCGCCAGAAGATCCGGATTGCCTGGCAGGATGTGCGGATGAAGAACTCGCGGATCAATTCCCATTTGAATGAGTCGATTCAAGGGATCAGAGTGACCCAGGCCTACACCCAGGAACAGGAGAACATGAACTATTTCGACGCCATGAATATGGATAGCCGGAAATCCTGGAACAAGGCGTCGGCGATGAACCAGGCGTTTGGACCGATTATTGAAATTACAGGCGGCTTCGGAACGATGATTCTCTTCTGGTTCGGGGCATACCTGATCCAGACCGGTGATCTTACCGTGGGCTTTCTAGTGGCATTCAGTACCTATGTCAGCAACTTCTGGGACCCGATCAACCGCCTGGGCCAGATGTATAACCAGCTGTTGGTGGCGATGGCTTCCTCGGAACGGATCTTTGAGTATCTGGATGAGCAGCCTGCCGTACAAGACCAACCAGGGGCAACGCCGCTGCCGAAGATTCAGGGCGACATTCAATTTAATAAGGTAGTGTTTGAATATGAAAAAGGCCGGGCAGCCCTGAAAGGCATCGATCTCGATGTGAAGGCCGGCCAGTCGATTGCGCTTGTCGGTCATACGGGCTCAGGAAAAAGCACCATCATCAACCTGATCGGCCGGTTCTATGATATCAAGAGCGGACGCATCACCATCGACGGCAGGGATACACGTGACGTGACGCTGCAGAGTCTGCGCGAGCAGATCGGGATCGTGCTGCAGGATACGTTTATTTTCTCAGGGACAATCCGGGATAATATCCGCTTCGGGCGGCTGGATGCTACGGACCAGGAGGTCGAGGATGCGGCCAAGGCTGTGGATGCCCATGATTTCATCAGCAAGCTGCCCGGAGGCTACGAGACCGAGGTCGAGGAACGCGGAAGTGCGCTCTCCATGGGACAACGCCAGCTGTTGTCCTTCGCACGTGCGCTGCTGGCCAATCCGCGGATATTGATCCTGGATGAGGCGACAGCAAGCATTGACACCGAAACGGAGATCAAGATTCAGGAGGCGCTGAAAATTCTGCTTCAGGGCAGGACTTCCTTCATCGTCGCCCACCGGCTGTCTACCATCCGGCATGCGGATAAGATTGTCGTACTGGATCACGGCGAGATCAAAGAAGAAGGCACCCATGCCGAGCTTACAGCGCGTGACGGCATCTATAACGGCTTGATCGAAGCGCAGTTCCGCTTCCTGTAGAATATAACAGCAGCAGCCCTTTCCGGCATATTCATGTGAGGAAGGGGCTGTTTTATTTGCGCCTTTTGCCTGCTCTGCCGGTCACCCTGACTTCATACATTTGCGCGCTGATCTCCTGCTGCCACTCGGCATCATCTGTATCTGCGGCAAGCCTGGCTTCATTGTTCAGCCGTGCCATTTCCCAGCAGTACTTGGCGTTTGCCTGCAGGCAATGCCGTTGCTCGGCTTCTTCATCGTCTGTCAACGGGCGCTTGCGGCTTAAGGAATACAACTCTGCAAGCCGTTGATGAATGTCCAGCATTTTTACCTCCTAGTAAGTGTTGATTGTATTTATATCGTTGAACACCCTTGGACAAACGGGGTTCATAAGCATCCGCCTAGTTCGTGAGCATAAGCCTTACGTAGTATCTGCTATCAGCCTCGCCATGGGACCAATGGTCCAAACCTGGGGGAGAGACTCTGGAAATAATTTTTCCGTAAAATTAAAAACAAAAGCCTTGTAATCGCTTTTATTTATGCTACAATAGCAGTAATACAGGATTGTGACCGGTAACGCGGGCAATGCCTAAGCTGATTCGAGTATCATTTAATTAATGATATTGGGATCAACTTAGGCTTTTTTTGTACAAACTATGTGACAGGAGGTGACTACAGATGATTATTGAGAAGGTGCTGAACAACAACGTGCTCCTGACGAAAAACCAGAAGGGCAAGGAAGTTATTGTGATGGGAAGAGGCATTTCCTTCAATAAAGTGGCAGGCGATTATGTGGATCCCGCCAAAGTCGATAAAATCTTCCTGCTTAACGAAAACGAATTTACGGCCCGGTTAACCGAACTGCTGAATGATATTCCAGTGGCTCATCTGGAGCTGGCGAGTGAAATCGTAACCTATGCCAACGGGATTCTGGGCACCGAGCTCAGCGATAATCTATATCTAACCTTAACGGATCATATCCACTTTGCTGTGCAGCGTATGGAGAAGGGGATTTTCCTGAAAAATGCGATGTTGTTTGAAATCAAGCGGTTCTATAAAAAGGAATTCTCCATCGGAATGGACGCGCTGAAATTTATCGAGAAGGCTACCGGGTTTGCGTTAGGTGAGGATGAAGCGGGCTTCATTGCACTGCATCTGGTGAATGCGAAAATGGACGGAAATGAAATGAAGTCCACGATCAAAATGACGGAGATTGTCCAGAATATTCTCAACATCGTCACCTATCATTATAAGGTGGTGCTGGATGATAGCTCACTCAATTATTCGCGGTTCCTGACGCATTTACAGTATTTCTCCATGCGGGTACTGAAGAAGGAAACCAGCAACAGTGGAGAGGACTTCTTGTACAATCAGGTCAAGCAGACGTATGTCAAAGCTTTTGAATGCGCAAACAAAATCAATGATTATCTGGAAAAAGCGTATGCCCAGAGCCTGAGCAAGGACGAATACGTCTACCTGACGATTCACATCCAGCGTGTCACGGAGCGTAACAGCCTGGAATAGGAGCGGTATCGCCAAGAGGATAAGGAACAGACAACTAAATACGATCATCTGACAGGGTGTTACTGGTAAGGCAGGCAAAACCTGAACTGATGGCAAAATAAGCGTGAATTGACGTTTCCTTTTGCTGTGAGTTCAGGTTTTTCTTGTTTGCAGAGGAATTAAAGATAACTGCTGGCACATCCTAACCCTACTGCAACGATCACAAAATATATCCATCTTAATTTAAAGGAGCAAACACAATATGAGCAACAAGGACTTGTCCAAACAGATCATCGCGCTTGTTGGCGGTGAATCGAATGTGAATTCGGTTTTCCACTGCGCCACACGGTTGAGATTCAAGCTGAAGGACAATGGGAAGGCGAATAAAGCGGCACTCGAAAAAACACCAGGTGTAATCACAGTAGTCGAGAACAGCGGCCAATTCCAGGTCGTCATCGGCAACAATGTCAGCCAGGTTTTTGATCAGATCATGAAGGAGACCTCCTTACAGGATGCGGAGAGAAGCGGCAAAGATGATGATTCCTCCGAAAGTACAGGTGTTCTCGGTAAAGCAGTAGATATTATTTCAAGTATCTTTTCTCCTATACTCGGGGCACTTGCAGGTGCAGGGGTCCTCAAAGGGTTGCTGGCGTTAATTCTGTCACTGAAGTGGATCAGCGCCACAAGCGGTACCTACCTGATTCTGAATGCGGCGTCGGACAGTGTGTTCTACTTCCTGCCGATATTCCTCGCGGTAACGGCGGCACGCAAGTTTAAAGCTAATCAATTCGTATCCATCGCCATAGCCGGAGCACTAATCTACCCGTCGGTCATTGCTGCTGTCGGCTCCACGGGAACGCTGAGCTTTGTGGGAATACCGATTGTACTGGTCAATTACTCCTCCAGCGTCATTCCGATCATTCTGGCGGTATGGGTACAATCCTATGTAGAGAAAGGGTTCCGTTCGATTATCCATGAATCGGTTCGAAATATCCTGGTTCCGATGTTCGCATTGCTGATTGTCATTCCTCTGACATTCCTGGCGTTTGGGCCTGTGGGCTCTCTGATCAGTGAAGGACTGGCTTCCGGGTACACCTGGCTGTATAATCTCAGTCCACTTGTCGCCGGGGCCATCGCCGGAGCGTTCTGGCAGGTGTTCGTTATCTTTGGTGTTCACTGGGGCTTTGTCCCGATTATGCTCAGCAACATCGCTACGCTTGGTTACGATACCATGCTGCCGATTCTGGCGGCGGCTGTACTCTCACAAGCTGGTGCTGTATTCGGCGTGTTCCTGAAGTCCAAGAATACGCAGTTAAAAGCGTTATCCGGATCATCTACATTGGCTGCTGTGTTCGGGATCACCGAGCCAACCATCTACGGGGTCACCCTGAAGCTTAAAAAGCCATTCATCTACGCCTGTATCTCAGGGGCAATAGGGGGAGCAATTATCGCTGCGGGTGGTGCCAGAGCTATTGCCTTCTCCTTGCCGGGGCTGCTTGCGCTGCCAACGTATTTCGGTACAGGATTTGCCTGGGCGGCTATAGGGATTGTGGTGGCCTTTGTACTGGCCGTTATTCTGGTATTCGTGCTTGGGTTTGACGACCCTGAAGCAGCGGCTACAGAGAATACTTCCCGGCCGTTTGTGAACCAGGAAATTACACAAATCGATAAAGAGTTGATCTTCAGTCCGCTTACGGGTGCGCTGTTGCCGCTGGAAAGTCTGCCTGATGAAGCTTTCGCCACAGGGGCAATGGGAAAAGGGATTGTGATAGAGCCGTCCTCCGGCGTATTGACTTCTCCAGTGAACGGGACCGTAACGACCGTATTCCCGACGGGTCATGCCATTGGTATCACCTCTGAAGGCGGTGCGGAGCTGTTAATCCATGTTGGGGTCAACACGGTCAAGCTGAAGGGTAAGCATTTTCATAAAAAGGTGCAGGAAGGTGACAAAGTCGAAAAGGGCCAGCTGCTGCTGGAGTTCGATGTGGATGCAATCCGCGCAGCCGGATTCGTGACGGCAACACCAGTGATTGTAACCAACTCTGCCGGTTATCTGGATATCCTGAAGAATACGGGTACGGAAGCAAGAAACGGCGAGCTTTTGCTAACACTAATACACTAGAAGCCAGACGTGGCAGAAGCCACACTGGAGGAGAAGGAGCGTAACAGATGACTGCAATCCAAAAAGGATTTCCGGAAAACTTCTTATGGGGCGGTGCAACCGCCGCCAACCAGCTCGAGGGTGCATATGATGCAGACGGCAAAGGCTTGTCCAGTGCGGATATGGTCGCTTATGTGCCTAAGGCCGAGCGCAGCAATGATCATGCTATTGAAATTACATCCGAGCGGATCGATCAGATCCTGTCCGGGGAGTTCACCGCACGGTTTCCGAAGCGTGAAGGGGTGGATTTCTATCACCGGTATAAAGAGGATATTGCTCTTTTTGCCGAAATGGGATTCAAGGTCTTCCGCCTGTCGATCAACTGGGCACGGATCTTCCCGAATGGTGATGATGCGGCGCCGAATGAAGCCGGTTTGCAGTTCTATGACAATGTATTTGATGAACTGCATAAATACGGCATCGAGCCCCTGGTAACACTGGCCCATTACGAGACGCCGCTGGGCCTGACACAGAAATATAACGGCTGGGCTTCACGCGAAGTCATCACCTGCTATACCCGTTATGCGGAGACTGTCTTCCGTCGTTACAAGGATAAGGTGAAGTACTGGATTACCTTCAATGAGATTAATATGATGACTCTGAGCCCTTTTACCGGAGGCGGAGTTGTGATTGACCGGGCGGAGAACAAGCTTCAGACGATCTATCAGGCGCTTCATCACCAATTTGTGGCGAGCGCGCTGGCAACCAAGCTGGTGCATAAGATCATTCCCGGCTCGCAAATGGGCTGTATGCTGGCACGGATGGAGAGTTACGCCAATACCTGCAACCCTGAGGATGTGCGTCTCAATCAGCATGAGAATCAGATGAATCTGTACTTTACGGATGTGCATGCGCGTGGCGAGTACCCCAAATATATGGAGCGTTACTTCGCAGAGAATCATGTGGTTCTCCTGAAAGCACCGGGTGACGATGAGATTCTCAAGCTTCACACAGTGGATTATGTGGCATTCAGCTACTATATGACGCTGACCGTATCGGCCAGTCCGGAAGGCGAGCGGGCACAAGGCAACCTGTTCGGCGGTGTGAAGAACCCGTATCTGAAGGCTTCCGAATGGGGCTGGCAGATTGACCCCATCGGGCTGCGGATCATGCTGAACACGATGTACGACCGTTACCAGAAACCTTTGTTTATTGTAGAAAACGGCCTGGGCGCTTATGACAAGGTGGAAGCAGACGGATCTATTCATGATACCTACCGGATTGACTACCTTCGCCAGCACATCGCGCAGATGAAGGAAGCTGTCCAGGACGGCGTAGAGCTGATCGGCTATACCAGCTGGGGACCCATTGACCTGGTGAGCATGTCCACTTCGGAGATGTCGAAGCGCTACGGGTTTATCTATGTGGATCTGGATGACGAAGGCAACGGAACCTTGGACCGTTCGAAGAAGGATTCTTTTCATTGGTACAAAAAAGTCATCGCCAGCAATGGTGAGGAACTGTAGGAGGGGGCTGCAAGCAGCTACGGCATGTGGTTAAGCTGAAACATTCGAAACATGCATAAACATGCAGAAATATGCAGAAACATGCAGAAACATGCAGAAACCAAGCTTATGATACAAACAGGAGATTCCCAAACCGTCCGGTGAGGGAGCCTCCTGTTTTTTTAGGAGTTAGAATTACCTTTTGTTATAGATAACTATGTAAAATTGGGAATAGTTTCTTAGAGCGAGGGGGTTTGGAGCTAAAGTGTTCTGCTGTACAGGAGGGACGGCGGGCGCAGAAGGCAAAAGAGTAGCGTGTAAGAACTAAAGTTACGTGAAGTGGAATTAGTCCACTTAAATAGATGGAAAATCGTTATAACGAGGGTAAAGTGGGAAAAAGTAGACTTAATTGAAGGGAATTCAACCAAAATGATGGAAAACGGCCGAATTAGGTACCTTTTCTCCAACTAATCCTTGCTGGGAAATGGGAAGAAGTAATTTAAGTTCACTTTTTCCAATTATGCTCAATGCCGGCCGGATAACTCAACGCATCTCTGTAAATCCAGGACACAATTAGAATATTTCTGGTCCTAATGGGGACTTCTAATGGGGACTCCCAATAGGTCAGGCCAGTTACGCCAGTATAGCTCTGAGGCTTCAGTCCTTTGCACAGTTAAGCATGGAGCTTCAAAGCGGACTGGTGCGCCGAACATTCCTTCCGTCCGCTACAGCCGCAGACTTCGATCAGCTCCGGGTGCCTGGAGAGTGAACCCTTGAAGCCCTCCCTTGGCTAAGGGAGGGCTTGGGAGGGATCGGAAATCCGTATGGGAGGGATCGCCTCCTATTCCATATAAATCTCCACCACCGTAATCTTGCGTTCGCGGGACAGGTCCAGAAATTTGCCATCGCTCTGCACGAGCGGACGAAAGACGTCGAGCGGATTGTTCATGATGATCACACCCATGTCCCCTGTGTTCAGCAGCACGTGTTTGCCAATGAAATTGGGCATCAGATGCTGGATAAAGGCTTGAACCGGTTTCCCATTCAGCTTGCCGAAGCTGAGGGTATTGATCTCACGAAGAACGGAAATCAGTTCCTGCTTAGATTGATATATCCGGTGAGAGGTCATGGCGCTATAGATGTCGGCCACAGCAGCGATCTGGGAATAAGGGTGAATATCATCTTTGGTCAACTGATGGGGATACCCGGTACCGTCTTCACGTTCATGATGCTGAAGTGCCACAAGGGCGGTGCTGGGGTCATCCATGGAATTGCGGATTATTTCATAGCCATAAATCGTATGTAGTTTGACTTCGTCAAATTCTGCTGCAGTCAGCTTGCCTGGTTTGTTCAGAATGTCTGGGGAAATCCGGCATTTGCCGATATCAATGAGATAGCCGGCCCGGCCGATCTCATAACATTCCTTCTTGGAATATCCAAGCCATGTTGCTATATAATAAGAAAGCATGCCCACCTGCAACGAGTGGTTATAAGTATAATTGTCTTCCCGGTCAAGCAATAACAGTAAGGAAACCACATCCTTGTGTTTGTCCAGGGACTTCAGCGAAGGCTGAAGGATATCATCCACCACCGTCTGATTGAAGCTGCCCTTGGTTAACGCTTCCATATACACCGATTCAAAACCGTCAATCATGGAATCGAAATTACTGGAAGCTGCCTCGATGACAGACGATCTAATGGAAGGCGCCGGATTCTCCTGAATGGATTCGATATCAACGTAATCTACTCCAAGCTGCATCAGTTTACTGATCTCTTCTATTTGGAGTTGTGTTCCTTTGGGCAAAACATGCAGCCCTTTTGAGCTAAAGGTATCCATCCGGAGGGAATCCCCCGGTTTCAGATCCGTCACGTGTACTCTCAATGACTATGCCACCTTACTATAGCGATTTTTTCCAGCATAGCAACAAAGTTAAGATTATTCAATAGGTGGAAAAGTTATTCATAGGCGGTTACAGAGTACGGTAATTCATAGCATTGGAATCCGACCCAAGCCACTGTTCTCCGGTGTCGCCAATGTCTTTTTTCCATACGGGTACTATTGCTTTCAGCTTCTCAATAGCATATCGGCTCGCCTCATAACAGGTATCACGATGAGGGGCAGATACGGCGATCATCACGCTTGCTTCCTTAAGGCCTACAAGTCCGGTCCGGTGTGCAATGGCACAGCGGGCATCCCACTTCTCCTCGACCTCCCTGCCGATTTCCTGCAGCTTGGATAGGGCCATAGGGACATATGCTTCATAGTACAAAGCTGTTGTACGCTGGGTGCCGGTCATCTCACGGGTTGTGCCGACGAAGAGCAGGGAGGCACCATGACCTTCATCCAGCACTTTGTCCAGCAGAGCTTCTCCGTTAAGGGGCTGGCCCGTAATGCTGAACTGTCCATCCGGTGTTCCCAGGTCTTCTTCAGCCGGTTCTCCTCCAGACACGGGAGGGATAAGCGCTACCTCGGAAGATTCGGAAATGACGGAGTCCTCCGGCGCATACTCATGATCAATGGCCACCAGGGACACTTTGATCTGGGGGGCGGCATCCGGATAGGAGGCAGAGAGCAGTTCCTTGAGTCTTCCGGCAGTAAGCGGAGTCTCATGGGAATGGAAGGCCAGCGAGGAGGAACCGATGATTTCGGCCAGACCGGCGAACAGACGAATAGTCATATGCATGCTTAATTCACCTCGGAATGTATGGATTATGGAACTTTCAATAATGTTTCCAATATACCATATTGAGCCTGAAAATGTTATGCTAGGCTCTATAAGATTACAAGCCTGCCGCTAATCATAAAACGGCTTTACAGGTGGGAGGAAAGAGAAGCATATGGAGCGGGCATTGCAAAGGTTGACCCTAATTCACACCAATGATATACATAGCCACTTTGAAATGATGAGCCCCGTTGCTGCTGAAATAGCCAAGCTGAAGGCAATAGCAGGGGACGAGCCTGTGCTGGTAATGGATATTGGCGATCATATGGACCGGTTCTCCATAGAGACTGAGGGGACCATGGGACAGGCGAATATCGATATGATTAACCTGACTGGTTACGATGCCGTAACTATAGGCAACAATGAAGGGCTGACCTTTTCCCGGGAGATACTCTCTGCCCTGTATGCAGGTATCCAGTGTCCGGTGGTATGCTGCAACATTCTGGAGAGCACTACCGGAGAGCCTCCCGGCTGGATGAAGCGCCATGCGATCCTGGAGAAGGGCGGTATCAGGATAGGGGTTACTGGAGCTACCGCGGCTTTTGCTTCTTTTTATTCACTGCTGGGTTGGGATGCACTGGACCCGGAGAAAGCGCTTCGTGAACAATGTGAACTGTTGGCTCCGCAGGTAGATCTTCTGATTATTCTTTCCCATCTGGGACTTCCGGCAGATCAACGGCTGGCTGAGAATCTGAAGGGGGTTCATGCTATTCTTGGCGGCCATACCCATCATATGCTGGAGACGCCGCAGATCATTAACGGAACTGCGGTCTGCGGTGCCGGTAAGTTCGGCCGTTATGTGGGACGTCTTATTTTTGAGCGGGCGTCTGCCGGTAATCCCTTTGTGCTGGCAAGTGGCCAATGTTTTCCCGTAGACCCGTCACTTACCGAGGATGTGATATTCCCTGCGGCGGCACTGCATTTACAGCATGGGCGGGAGGTTCTTAACGAGACAGTAGCCATGACCGACCGCGAGCTTGTGCTGGATACGCAGGGAGAATCTCCTTTCGGCAACCTTCTGGCGCAGGCTGTAAGGCGCTATACAGGAGCACCTGTATCAATCGTCAATAGCGGTCAACTGCTTGAATCTCTGCCAGCAGGCAACATTACTGCAGGCATACTGCATGCGCTGTGTCCCTCTCCGATTAATGCCTGCGTTGTTCAGCTTAAGGGTGAGGACATTCGCAAGGCTCTTGAGCAGAGCCTTACGGAAGAGTATCGGACCAAGGCGATTTTCGGCTACGGATTCCGGGGAAAGGTACTGGGCAGCCTGGCTGTGGATGGATTAAAAATCCTGTACGATCCAAGAGTCATGCCTTATGATAACGGTATTGCCGTTTTTGTTGCCGGGGAACCGCTGGAGGACGATGCCATATATTCAGTAGGAACACTGGATATGTTCACGTTCCGCACAGGGTATGAGAGCATTGCAAACGGAACCGAACCGTTGTATCTGTTGCCTCATTTCCTGAGGGATTTGCTGCGGATGGAACTGCAGCGTCCGGGAAGCCTTGAAGAAAGCGAGTCTCTCCGCTGGGAGAATAGGTCTGTATAGGTACTGACTTTACTGTGTATGAGTACTAGGAACACAAGCCGCATTAGGTTTCATTTTCTATGAATCAGGAGGATTATATGGATACTATTACAGCAATTATTCTGGCAATTGTAGAAGGAATAACCGAATTTATCCCGGTATCATCTACGGGACACATGATTTTAACAACCAAGCTGCTCGGATTTGATGAGCAGTCACCGATTATGAAGACGTATGAGATTGTCATTCAGCTTGGAGCCATTTTGGCTATTGCGCTGGTGTACCGCCAACGGATTTTGAACTTGCTGGGCATCGGGCGCCGCCGTTCAGGCAGAGGCGGAGTCATGCCGGCTTCGAGGCTGAACCTGATCCATGTTCTTCTAGGAATTGTACCGGCGCTTGCGGTAGCCTTCATAGCCCGTGATTTTATCAAAAGTCTCTTTGGAGCCCCCACTGTACTCTGGGCGCTTGTCGCCGGCGGGATTCTGATGATTGTTGCGGAATGGGTGAACCGGCGGAAGATCCGGATCACGGCTCACGAGCTGGATGATATATCTTACGGCCAGGCGCTGGCTATTGGTCTCTATCAGATTATCTCTGTGCTGTGGCCGGGATTTTCACGCTCCGGATCGACCATCTCGGGCGGTATGCTAAGCGGGGTCAGCTATAAGGCTTCCGCAGACTTTTCGTTCCTGATTGCAATCCCGATTATGTGTGCGGCATCAGGTTATGAACTGCTCGATTCCTATCAATATTTTACGAAAGATACGATTATGGATTTCGCAATCGGGTTTGTGATTTCATTTGTGGTTGCATATGTGGTTGTGGTAGCGTTCATGAAGATGATTCAGAAGATCAGACCCACCCATTTCGCAATCTACCGCTTTATTCTGGCAGCTGTGTTCTGGCTGTTTATTATGCGTTAATTCACAAGCTCATGACTAATCACTCAAGGTAACGGTATACACACAGAGGTCACCTGGGGATTTGAAACAGTATAGCAATTTACCGTTAAAGGCAGGAGTGAGCCAAGGTGCGTCTAGTATCCGTGAATCGGCTTCAGGCGGGAATGAAGCTGGGTAAAAAAATATATAATGATGAAGGGCTGGTTCTCCTTTCGGATGGAGTAGAGCTTACTGATGCATTGATCAAGCGTCTGGCCAAGATTGACATCGGCTATATCTATATAGAGGATTCCCTCACGGAAGATGTTGAGATTACCGGCATGCTGCAGGACGAGACACGCAATCAGGCGCTCAAGGTCGTCAGGAACCAGTTCCAGCAGATGTCAGGAGCATCCGGCATTACTAAGGGCTTTTATCATCTGGATAAGAAATTCTCTAAGGTGATGGATTCTATTCTGGATGATTTGGCTACGCAGGAAGACCCCATGATCATGCTCCTTGATATGCACACAGCCGACAACTACCTGTATGCTCACTCTCTGAATGTATGCCTGTATACGCTGGTGCTTGGTATTGCTTACGGCTACAGCAGGGAAGAGCTGCGGGTAATCGGGCTGGGCGCGCTGCTGCATGATATCGGTAAAACGCAAATTCCCGTCAAAATCGTGCAGAAGCCCGGCATGCTCAGCGACGAGGAGTTTCGCCATATGCAGGCTCATACAGAAATCGGTTACCGGATCCTTAAGGAAGAGCCGAATATCCCGCTGCTTGCAGCGCACTGCGCACTGCAGCACCATGAGCGCATCGATGGCTCGGGGTATCCGCGCGGCCTGACCGGTCCGCAAATTCATGAATATGCCAAGTGGCTGGGCGTTGCAGACTCCTACGATGCGATGACCTCGAACCGGATCTACAAGAAGGCCATGCTGCCGCATCAGGCGGTAGAAGCGCTGTATGTAGGTTCAGGAACACTGTATGAACAGAAGCAGCTGGAGCTGTTCAGAGACCGTGTGGCCATCTATCCGCTTGGATTAACCGTCAAGCTTAGTACGGGGGAGAGCGGTGTCGTAGTCAAAATAGACCCGTCAACGCCGCACAGACCGGTTGTGCGCGTGCTGAACGGACCTGAAGGCGAACCAGTCGTTCCGTTTGAGCTTGATTTGGGCAGCAAGCTTTCTGTAGTAATTGTGGATGTGACCGATGAAGACGGGGTTGTGGTGAGAACCACCTGAGCCCCGGTTCGAAGCGAGGACGGGAAACGGGCATGCCGCAGGAGTGCGGAGCATCGTTGCCGTCCCGCTTTTTTATTTTACAGATGGGCGGCATAAGCGGCTTGTGTTAAGCCCTTTCTGCAGTTTTTTGCAAAGTCGTGGTATGATATAGGGTAAGTTACCGTTCTTTTTCACTTCTTTTGGGTTAATAATAAGGAATACGCATCGAAGGAGTACCATGAAAATGAGTATATTAGAGCCATCTTCATCACCAATACGGGAGCTGTCGCCAAGCTACGATCCCTGGGACCCGATCACTTCACTCCGCCAGCATGGGCGTCATGTGCTGACCAGTGTGGAGATGACGGTTACCAATCTGTGCAACATGCGCTGTGAGCACTGCGCGGTTGGCGACAGCTTGACCACCAGAGAAGGAGAAATGCTGCCTTTAAAAAATATGCTGGACCGTCTGGAAGAGGTTGAACATCTGCAGACGATCAGTATTACAGGCGGCGAGCCGATGTTCCGTGCCAGTACTGTGGAGAATACCATCGTGCCGCTGCTCAAATATGCCCGTGAACGAGGCGTCCGTTCACAGATCAATTCCAATCTCACTATGCCTTACTCCCGGTATGAGCAGCTGCTGCCGTACTTGGATGTCATGCATATCTCTTTCAACTATGTGAATGGAGATGACTTCCATGAGGTGGGCTTCGCGAACAGCGGCCATCCGGTTTCTAAGGAAGCGGCTTACCGGCTCTATGATACGATGCTGGAAAATTCCCGCCGGCTCAGTAATGACGGTATGCTGATATCAGCGGAATCAATGATCAATTACCGGACGCATAACAAGCTGCCGGCCATTCATAAGCTGATTGGTGATATGGGGGCAAAGCGGCATGAGGTGCATCCGATGTATGCGTCCAGTTTTGCATCGAAGCTCCCTGTGCTGTCCCTGAAGGAAATGGGAGCAGCGATCCATGATCTGCTGGACCACCGCAATCCGGAAATGTGGATGCTGTTCGGCACACTTCCTTTCTTTGCCTGCAGCTTTCTGGAAGAAGACCAGAAGCTTCTCCGCCGGTTGCGTGAGGAGAAAAACGTTACCCTGCGCAATGATCCGGACGGCAGAAACCGGGTGAATGTCAATTTGTTCACAGGGGATGTGTTTGTGACGGATTTTGCCGATATATCCGCCTTCGGTAACATTGGCAGCGGCAAACTGGATGATATCTTTGCCGAGTGGCAGATGAAGCATCCGATGAATCAGAAGGTGAACTGCCACTGTGATGAAGCCGGCTGCTGTGGTCCCAATCTTCTCGTAGCTGATATGTATTATCCGAAGGTTGATTTCAAAACAAGAAAAGCGATCACTCTGTAGAAATGAGGCGTTGTTATAGTGCATGCGGAATTTGAAGTAGGGAGATTGCTGCTTAATCTTTTGCTGGTTCTGGTGCTCGTATTGTTGAACGGCATCTTTGTGGCAGCAGAGTTCTCGCTTGTGAAGGTGAGGCAGTCGCGCCTTACGCAGCTGGTCAGTGAAGGCAACAAGATGGCCGGGTATGCGCTGAAGGTTAACAAAAAACTGGACTCCTATCTGTCGGCTACCCAGTTCGGGATTACACTCGCCTCGCTGGGGCTCGGTTGGGTCGGGGAACCGGCCATTTCTGAATTGCTCGTCGAGCCGCTGATGGTTCAGATTGGGGTTACTGACCATACTCTGATCTCCACAGTGTCCGTGATTGTCGGATTCTCGATCATTACGTTTTTACATATTGTGCTGGGGGAGCTTGCACCGAAGTCCCTGGCCATTCAAAAAACAGAAGGCTCTGCACTGCTGCTGTCCGCGCCGCTGATGTTCTTCTATAATGTATTTCTGCCGTTTATCTGGGTGCTGAACGCTTCGGCCAATGCGCTCCTGAGGCTGGTAGGCGTAGAGCCGGCTAGTGAGGCAGAGGCGGCCCACTCGGAAGAAGAAATCCGTATCCTGATGAATCAAAGTGCCAAAAGCGGGGTCATCGATAAGGATGAGATGAAGCTGATGGACAACATCTTTGAATTCTCCGACCTGCTGGCCCGTGAGGTCATGCTCCCGCGTACGGATATGGATGTGTTATACAGCAATCTTTCTTTGGAAGAAAATATGCGGATTATTACAGAAACGAAGCATTCCCGCTATCCCGTGGCTTTTGAGGACAAGGACCGGATCATCGGCTTCATTCATATCACCGACCTGCTATTTGCAGAGGCTGCGCAGCAGAATGATCTGGCATCGCTGGTCCGCCCTATCCTTAATGTGCCGGAATCCATGGAGATCAGCCATGTGCTGCGGCTTATGCAGAAGAACAAGGCCCAGCTTACGCTGGTGGTGGACGAATATGGCGGGACAGCCGGACTGCTCACAGCCGAAGAAATCCTTGAAGAGATCGTAGGTGACCTGCATGACGAGTTCGAGGATGAACGTCCAAGTGTGGAACGCAATGGAGATTACATTTCTGTTGAGGGCCGGATGCTGATCGAGGATGTAAACGACCTCACCGGTGTAGTGATTGAAGACGACGAAGTGGATTCGATCGGGGGCTGGCTGTTTAAGGAGCTGGAAGGGAATCCATCCAAAGGCAAGCGGGTAATCGTTGGAGATGTCATCTTTGAGGTAGAAGAATCTACGCGTCTGCGGATTACCAGAATCAACATCCACCGGGAAACACCGTTGGCAGTGGATGACGATGAGGCTGGGGAAGATGAGGAAGGCCTGTAATAGGCGAAATACCCAGTCCTTTTAAAGGCCTGTTGTAAGCCATGAGTGTTCTGACTGGAAGTACGGGGCTGTCCCATAAGTAGATTTCTATGACTGAGACAGCTTTCTTCATTCTTATACCCACAAAAAGAGGATTATGACTTCATCGATGCCTCGCATAATGGCTATATGCGGCTGGAGCAGCCGCTGCTGCACCGCCGATGGCTGCTGATGGGGAAAAGCGTACCTCTGCTGCTGATTATCGACTGGCTGGAAGGCGAGGGAAGACATGAGGTGGAACAGCGTTTTCAGCTTCACCTGGATGCGGCAGCAGGGACTGTGAACGAAGAGTTTTATCCGGCGGTGAAAATTGATTATCCCGCCAATGCGCTTAGCATGCAGATCTGTTGGGCAGCCTGTGGGCAGGACTCACAGCCGGAGCATCCGCAGATAGAGCTGGTACCCAGCTGGGTATCGGAGATTTACGGCTCTAAGCAGGAGAGTGTGAGCTTTGTTGCCAAGCTGGTGACCGGGGAAAACTCGGGAATAGCGGCGGTCGTGCTACCTCAAGATTTGAGGCTCCCGGCAGATGGAAAAGAGTGGCGGCTTGAACAGTTGGATCTGAATCGTACGGAGCAGACGGTAACCCTTACATTGATCTGTGGCAGCCACAGACTGGATGTCAAGGCCAATGGAGAACAGGTCTATTGGAATATGAGGGATCTGTAGAGTTTATAAAAAATGAAGTGGATAGCAGTGTGGGCAAAGTGTCCCAAGGACCGTATAGCGGTTCTTGGGACACTTTTTTGCGTAAGTCTATATCTGATGGCCGTTTCAGTTGAGCGGATAAGAACTTTCCTTGGTCTACTGGCTGGCTGTGGGTCATAGATTTATTACAAAGTACTGTGTTTACTCCGGTAAGAAGCTGAAAGTAAACAGAGGAGGAGAAAAGTATGAATTCCCAGGAGCGTGTATGGACACCGTACCGGGGCCCGTTTGATCCTTGCCCGCCGGTGCCATTCAAGACGTACGTAGTTCCCCCGAATCAATTTATCAATTTCCAGCCGCCTAACTTGCCGCAGTTTACCTTACCCGAAGCTCTAAAAGCGGGTACGCTGTGGCCTGCCCTATTCAGTCCATATGAATCCAAGAGCAAAGGAGGCAAGTAGACATGGAAGCAAGTCCTTGCGATCCCCGTTACTATGAGATGCTGGAGCAACTGCAGGTTCTCGATTTTGCATTGGTGGAGCTGAATTTGTATCTGAATACTCATCCTGAGGATTTAAAAGCAATCGAGCAGTTCAACCAGCTGACCCAGGAGCGCACCCGGCTGGCGAACCAGTTCCAGGAGCTGTATGGTCCGCTGCAGAACTTCGGCCGTGCCTATTCGAAATGTCCATGGGAATGGAACCAGACCCCCTGGCCCTGGCAGGTCTAGCTGGCTTGACGCTATGCTCACATAACTAAGCGTATGCTTCCGAAGTGAGTTTTGTACGAAGCGGATTGAAGGAGGCATATGCTCACAAAACTTTGAGGAGGGATAGTTCCCAAATGTGGATATATGAGAAAAAGCTGCAATATCCAGTACGTGTCGGCAAATGCGACGTACGGATGGCGCGTTATCTAATGGAGCAGTATGGGGGAGCGGACGGGGAACTGGCGGCTGCGCTGCGATATATGAATCAGCGGTATGCCATTCCAGACAAAGTGATAGGCGTGCTGACGGATATTTCAACCGAAGAGTTTGCCCACCTCGAGATGATCGCAACAATGATCTACAAGCTGACCAAGGATGCCACCATAGATCAACTGGAAGCCGCCGGACTGGGTCCGAACTATGCGACACGGGATCATGCGCTGTTCTACCAGAATGCAGCGGGGGTCCCGTGGACAGCAACGTATATCCAGGCCAAAGGAGATCCGCTTGCCGATCTCTACGAAGACATTGCCGCCGAAGAGAAAGCCCGGGCTACATACCAGTGGCTGATCGACATGACTGATGATGTGGACTTACAGGACAGCCTGAAGTTCCTGCGGGAGCGGGAGATTGTGCATGCGCTGAGGTTCAAGGAGTCGGTGCAGATCTTAATTGAGGAGAGGGATAAGAAGCGAGTATTCTGAGCGCTTGGAACAGGAAGACTGAACTAAAGATATTGCAGGTAAGAGCCGAGCTTGAAGCACGGCTCTTTTTTCATGAGGAGCGATCACATGAGAATGAGCGTTGGCCAAACCACCGAAAGCGCATACATGGACAAAACAGGCAAGATCATGCAGCGGAGGATCGAGGACGCCTCCAGCCCCGATGAACTGCCGGAGCGCTTTTCGACGTGAACTTTTTTGTCTCTTTTCATACATTTTTTCAGAAACAATCAGAAATAACCATTAATAACCAGAAATTCAAAGGAAATGGTAGAACAATTACATTATGTGAGTATACAAGGCCTCATACATATTGATATGGGAATTTATGTATTTATTTGAACATTGAGTAAAATGAATATTAGATTTACGATAAATGTGTTAAAAAATTCCAAATAAAAGGACGGAGGAAGGATGAAGGAGGAAGGTGATCAAACCGTAACGCTCACTCTCTCATACACCGTGATATATACCCGCATGTAAGTATGGTTTCTTAAACAAATGGAAAGGAATGTGAGGTTTTGTGAAAAAAGTTGCATTAGTAAGCCCATTAAGAACAGCTGTGGGTTCTTTTAACAACGGACTTTCAACGGTAAGCGCTACAGAATTAGGAGCAAACGTGATGACTGCCTGCCTTCAGCAAAGCCAATTAGAGCCTGCATTGATTGATCAAATTTATTTAGGAAATGTCCTTCAAGCGGGTATTGGCCAAAATCCTGCCAGACAGGCGGCACTAAAAGCTGGCATCCCCATTGATGTGCCTGCATCAACAATAAACACAGTTTGCGGTTCAGGGCTTCATGCCGTCGCTTTAGCTTACAACTCTATTTTGGCAGAACAAGGCAGCGTCCTCTTGGCTGGAGGGATGGAGAGCATGTCGAACGCCCCTTATGTGCTAAGGAATGCACGAAATGGCTACAAGCTTGGCAATAGTGAATTGATAGACACTGTAGTAACCGACGGCCTTACGTGTCCCATCAATAAATATCATATGGGGATTACTGCGGAAAACATTGCCGGGAAATATAACATTTCAAGACTTGAGCAGGATGAATTTGCCTATGGAAGCCAGATCAAGGCTATAGAAGCAAAAAACAAGCAGGTTTTTGCAGAGCAAATTGTTCCCGTTATGACCAAAACCAAAAAAGCGAGTGTTTGGTTCTCAGAGGACGAACATGTAAGAGGAGATGTGAGCAAAGAAAAACTTTCCAATTTAAAACCTGCATTTAAGGAAAACGGATCGGTTACTGCCGGAAATGCCTCGGGGATCAATGATGGAGCGGCGGCTGTACTTGTTATGTCGGAAGACAAATGCAAGGAACATGCGGTACAACCGTTAGCCTATATCAAGGGTTATTCCCTTGTTGGCGTTGACCCTGCATACATGGGAATGGGTCCGGTGAGAGCCATTTCGTCACTTCTTAAGGACCAGGGAATCCCTCTTGATGCCATCGATTTGTTTGAGATTAATGAAGCCTTCGCTGCACAAGCATTAGCGGTATTGAAAGAGCTTGGGATCAACCCGGAGAAGGTGAATGTCAACGGCGGCGCAATTGCGATCGGACATCCTGTCGGTGCAAGCGGAGCTAGGATATTGGTTACGTTGGTGCATGAAATGGTACGAAGCTCTTCGCGTTACGGCATAGCCAGTTTATGCATCGGAACAGGGATGGGAATCGCGATGCTGGTTGAGAATGCACTCATCTAACACATATCTAACAGAAAGGGAGATCAAGATCAATTATGAATCCAAAAGAGGTTCTTTCACTGCAATCCATGCCTGCGGCCAGCTCCAGTTACGGGCGTCCCCCCTACCGCTTTATCGACCGGGAGTTTTTTATTATTACTTATGAATCCGATCCCGCTGCGATCAGACAGGCGGTCCCGGAACCTCTACAGCCGGATGGAAGCAATACCGTTTCTTATGAATGGATCAAGATGCCTGATTCATCCGGTTTAGGAAATTATGAGGAGAGCGGTATTGTTATCCCGTGTACCTTTCATGGGGAATCCTGCAATTTTGTTGCCCAAATGTATTTGGATAACGCGCCTGCTATTCTTGGAGGACGTGAAATTTGGGGGTTTCCCAAAAAGTGGGCGAATCCCCGCCTCAGTGTTGAAGGCACGGAGACGCTGACCGGTACTTTGCATTATAACCATGTTCAGGTGGCCCTGGGTACCATGCCTTTCAAACATAACATTCTCGATGAAGAGGATACGGCTAGAGCCATCGCAAAAACCCAAGTGAATTTAAAATTAATTCCCGATGTTGACGGTACCCCTAAAATTGCGCAGCTAGTTGCGTATAATCTCGAAAATATTAACGTAAAAGGCGCTTGGTCAGGGCCGGCCCGATTAAGCCTGATCCCCCATGTCAATGCTCCTGTGGCAGATTTGCCAGTTAAAGCGTATATCGGCGGCAAACACTTTATTGCCGATTTAACGCTGCCATATGCAAGAGTCATTCATGACTATCTCCAGTAAAAAATTCTTATATTCTCAAAAAAAATATACAAGGAGTCAGAAACCATGAATAACAAATTAATCTCCGCAGAAGACGCCGTTAAGAAGGTCAAAGACGGAGACACGGTGATGGTCGGCGGTTTTCTGGCCGGAGGCCACCCGGAACAGTTGGTACGAGCGCTTGTCGAGACCCACTCCGCCGATAATCTCTCCATTATTTCCAATGATACGGGTACCACGGAATTATCTATATATAAGCTTGTAAAAAGCGGCAGAGTCAAGCGGATTTATGCATCCTATATCGGTTCCAATCCGGAAACAGGAAGACTCCTTATGACCAAAGAAGCGGAGGTGAGCCTCTTCCCGCAAGGCACGTTAGCAGAAAAAATACGTGCAGGAGGAGCGGGCCTGGGCGGTGTTTTAACACCTGTAGGTGTAGGTACCATTGTAGAGGAAGGCAAAAGGAAAATAGATATTGACGGAAGGGAATATCTGCTCGAACTGCCACTCAAAGCAGACGTGGCGCTAATCAGAGCCCATAAGGCAGATGAAGCGGGGAATCTTGTGATCAACGGCTCTTCACGCAACTTCAATTTCGTTATGGCTATGGCGGCAGATTATGTAATAGCCGAGACAGATGCATATGTAAAGCTCGGGGAGATCGATCCCAATCATGTTAACGTACCTGGAATATTTATTGATGCCATTGTAAAGGTAGGGGATACCCATGAATAACCGAGAATTCATTGTGAGAAGAATCGCCCAGGAATTCAAAGACGGCGATGTGGTCAACCTGGGGGTTGGCATGCCTACCATGGCGGTAGACTATATTCCCGATAATGTTCATATTATGCTGCAGGCTGAGAACGGAATCCTCGGTGTGGGCCCCAAAGCCACAAAGGGACAAGAAAGTATCGATTGTATCGATTCTGGCGGAAGTTACGTTACAACCATGACAGGAGCTTGCTATTTTGACAGTGCGCTTTCATTCTCCATCATCCGTGGAGGGCATGTGGACATCACCGTTTTGGGTGCCCTGGAGGTTGATGAGAACGGCAACCTTGCAAGCTGGATGATTCCAGGGAAAAAAGTGCCTGGCATGGGGGGAGCTATGGACTTGGTGGTCGGGGCCAAGCGTGTCATTATAGCCATGGAGCATGTGAATAAAGATGGGGAACCGAAAATACTAAAAAATTGCAAGCTGCCCCTCACTGCTGTAAATGTTGTGAAAACCATTGTAACCGAAATGGCTGTCATCGATGTGATTCCAGGCAAAGGGCTGATGCTGAGTGAAATTGCGCCGGGTCTATCGGTGGAAGACGTTCAAAAGGCAACCGGCGCCGAGCTACTGGTCTCGCCTAACTTAAAGGCTATTGCCGTCTAATCCAAACGATAACCTCCGGTACATGGCTGATTCCAAACATTGCCCCAGGAAATCGTACCGGGATGAAGGCCAATTTGCTAGTCTCCTAGGAGGCTGGCTTTTTTTTATGTTATTTCCACAATAGTGGATTCATGGAAAGTATGTTCGGCAGCTACGCAAACTGCCGCTCGGGATAACAACAAAAAGATCGATAGTAGTCAGACGCTTGGTTGGTTAACATACGCTGTGTTAATATAATTGAATAATAAACCAGAGGAGGAAAATCATTGGGTTTTAAAAGATTTTATATCTTATTGACTTCAACTCTTCTACTTTTTGTACTGGCAGGTTGCAGCGGCAGTTCAGGGGCCAGTAATTCCAAGGCCGCCAAGATGGAGCCGGATACGTTCTCGGAGCAGGATATGGCCATCTACAAAGTAGATAACAGCAAAGAAAAGGTCAGCTACGGCATGCGCCGCAAGGATGCGGAGAAGGTGCTAGGGACCGGAAGTGTAGGGATTCCCAATTCGTATACATATGAGTCTGGAGTAAGCGTGCTCTACAGGGATGATAAGGCCGTAGCCATAACGCTGAAAAGAGAATCCCAGGGGACATATAGAACTGGCCGGGGGGCTGAAACCGGCATGACGAAAGCGAATATTAAAGAGTTATACGGAGAGAAATATGCATTTGAGAGTAATGAGAAATATATGGAGTATTACTACGATACAGAAGCGAAGCAACTTGTGGAAGGATCTGCAATAAAGTTGAATTCGCTCTCGGGGGAAGAGCTTAGAGCCAAACAACTGGTATCAACAGCCTATGATGCGGAAGGGAATGCTATGCTGATCATCCTGCTGGATGGGCAAGCCGCCAACACTTTCAAATAATATCTAATTGTTCATTTAGGAACTACTTCACACACACCGTCATTTTCTGCCGGTGTGTTTATTTTTGCAAATTCTCTTCGATAAGAGAGCGGTTTTTTTGGATTCACAGCCCCTGTTTGATCAAATTCCATATCCGTTCGAACCTGTCTTGGTAGTCTGGGTAATTCCAGGATTCTTTGAAGGATGGTAGGCTAAATACCGCAAACGCGGATAGAATCGCCTCTGCTCTTTCTAAGTGTGGATCGTGATAGTCCATGAAGCCGTCAATAATCTGGTAGGAATCCCATAGAACGTCGCGTAATACCAGTGGATTGCTATCAACGTATTGCGTATTCAGGGCGAACATCTTGGGATTCTCGTTATAGGCGCGTTTTTTGGCATTCGCAAAGGCCCAGAGCCAATCATGGAGCCATTCCTTAGGATTAGCCGAATGAGTCATATCGATTTGGATTTGTTCTGAAATCATCCGGTTGAACCAGTTCTTAGAGACGGCTGCCCAGAGCTCTTGCTTATTTTTAAAATGTTTATAGAGCGCTGCGTGGGTGATACTTAATTCATCCGCAATTTGGGAGAGCGTCACTTCGGATTTTTCCGTGCGCTCCATTAATGCCTCGGCTGTTTCAATAATGAGCTCTTGTGTGATTTTAGCCACTGTGCTTCCATCCCTTCCTCAATCAATAAATTCCTTAATCATCGTGTACACCTGCCTGCATTTTAGCATATTTAATAGCGGGTAACAAATGTTGACTTTTGTAACCTCTGGGATTATGCTTGTTGTGCAAGTTACAAAATACGATAAATGTTACTTTTTATTCAGGGCAAAGGAGGCCATCCATTATGAAAGCAGCACAGATCACCAAATATTCGAAAAAGTTCATAGTAGAAGTCAACGATATTCCAGTTCCGGGAATAAGTGATCACGAAGTCTTGGTCAAGGTGAAGGCAGCAGCGGTTAATCATTTGGAATTGCTTATCGCTACCGGAAGCGTGAAGCTGATCCAGGATTATGAATTTCCACTGGTACTTGGTAACGAGCTGACGGGTGTTATTGAGAAGGTCGGTAAGAACGTCCATGAATATAAAGTGGGTGATGCCATTTATTCACGCCTGCCACTTCACAAAATTGGTGCTTTTGCTGAGTACGCGGCGATTCGTGCAGATGCTATCGGGCACTTACCCGCTAATCTGGATTTTGTGACCGGTGCTGCTGCGCCATTAACAGGCTTGACTGCCTATCAAGGATTACATGAAGAACTAGCTGCTAAAGCTGGCGAAAGCGTGTTTATCCCCGGGGGTTCGGGTTCATTTGGCCAAATGGCCATTCCTATCGCCAAAAGCATGGGGCTTAAGGTCATCGTCAGCGGAAACCCGCAAGCTCGTGAACGGACAATGGCGGCTGGAGCAGACCAATATATTGATTACACGACGGAGAACTATTGGGAACAACTTCGTGATGTAGATTATGTGATGGACACCTTGGGACCAAGCGAATTTGATCATGAGCTTTCAATTATCAAAGCAGGTGGTCGCCTTCTTTCTCTGCGGACGGGTCCTAACAAACGTTTTGCCGAAGATATCGGCTTGTCAGGCTGGAAGCAAAAGCTCTTCGCCATTGCCGGGGCTAAATATGATTACAAAGCGAAGAAAAAGAAGATTCAATATCATTTTATTTTTGTACGGAGTGATGGCGAACAGTTAAAAAAAATTACGAAGATTATTGAAGATAACGGGATTGTCCCAGCGGTGGACCCGACAGAATTCCACATTGAAGATATTAACGAAGCACTGAATTTTGTGGCTACAGGTCATCCCAAAGGAAAAGTCATTATCCGATTCTAAGGAGAGTAGACGATAACAATGAAATTAATAAATAGAACGATATTGGTGACGGGCGGGACCTCCGGGATTGGCTTTGCTTTTGCTAAACGTTTTCTCGCGATGGGAAATACCGTGATCATTACAGGGCGTTCACAAGAGCGCATCGACCAGGCAGTAAAGAACAATCCCGGACTCATTGGGCTGGCGGCAGACGTTAGTGATCCCATAAGCGTTGATCAGCTGGCCCAAGAACTCGCTATACACTATCCGAAACTGGATATTGTTTTTAATAATGCTGGTATAATGCACGAATATGACTTGTTTGATCAAAGTATCACCTACGAGCACCTTACAGCAGAAATCACCACGAACTTGAACGGCACCATCTATGTCACTAAGGCTTTGTTGCCACTGTTAGCCAAACAACAGGAGGCCATGATTGTTAACGTCAGCTCACTGCTTGCAAATATTACAGTTGCTAACGCACCGGCTTATTCTGCAACGAAGGCAGGCGTCCACATGTTCAGTGATGCATTACGTGAGCAAATTCGTGCCAAAGGAAAAAATATTCATGTGATGGAACTTTGTCCACCCGTTATTTCCGAAACCAATCTCACAGACACGTATGACGAAGGGTTCCTGAATAAGATGATCTCTTTGCCATTGGCGAAGCTTGTTAATGCTGGTATTACTGGGATGGAAAAAAACAAACTACGCGTGAACGCAGGTTTTACTAAAGTAATGCGTTTTTCCATGAAGTTCGCCCCGGATTTCATCACACATACTTGGGGTCAAATGATTCTGAAAGCAAAATAATGCGAGAATATCTGGAAAGATAATTCTTTACTGAACGTTCTAGAAATGATATGCTAGACCAAGTTAGAGTGACCGTTTTATTTTAACTAAAGTAGAACGATCATTCTTCAATTATCTAAAAAATACTTATTAAAGGGAGAGAATTAAGATGAAGTACACAGTGATCACAGGAGCAAGCTCAGGAATTGGATATAAAACAGCATTGGCGTTTGCTGCACGCGGTAAAAACTTAATTTTGGTAGCCAGACGATTAGATAAATTAGAAGAGCTTAAATCAGCAATCCAGGTTATGGATCCGAATGTAGATGTTATTGTTCATACAAGTGACCTGTCGGATACAGAGCAGGCCTACACACTGTATAACACTTTGAAGGAATACCAAATTGAAACCTGGATTAATAATGCCGGGCTTGGTGAAGCTTCTTTTGTAGCAGAACAGAATTTAGACAAAGTTGAAACCATGCTTCGTGTTAACATTGAATCCTTGACGATCCTTTCTACACTATTTGTGCGGGATTACGCTAATGTAGAAGGAACTCAGTTGATTAACGTATCATCGGCACTCGGATATGCGATTGCTGTGGGGAGTGTGGCTTATTCTGCATCTAAATATTATGTCAGTGCCTTCACCGAAGGGCTTGCCAAAGAACTGGAGCTTAAAGGTGCGAAATTGAAAGCAAAAGTGTTAGCACCAGCAATAACCGAAACGGAATTTGTGAAGAAATCAATCGATGCTGAAGAATTTGATTACAAAGCAAACATGCCTAAGTACCACACTGCCGAACAAATGGCGGGTTTCATGATAGAGCTATATGATAGCAACGATGTGGTAGGTATTGTTGACCAGAACTATGACTTCAATCTGAGAAGTCAAATCTATCCAATAATCTCAGAGTTTTAATTCGAATCCATCTATTCGCTTAAATTCATTGGAAGAGGAGAAAGTATCCTGGCAGAAATGGCTTCAGTCAGCCGCTGAATATCGTCATCTATGAGATAATAACATTACTAGTGTTCTATAACCTATAGAGAATGTGGGGTGGAAGAGTAATGGTATTTGAACGGTGGCGAAGATTTGTTCAGGCCTGGCGGGATTTCCCGCTTCCGGAAGGGAGCCGGATCGGTGAATGGTATACGATAGAATCCCTATTAGGGGAAGGGAGCTACGGGCTTACTTACCGGTGCTTCGACTCCAGGGATGGAGCTCTTCTAGCTGTCAAGCAGTCCAGACCGAGCAAGAAAGCGGTGGGACGGAGTATGCTGGCCAAGGAGCGGGATATCCTACAGGCCATGAATCATCCCCACATTCCCAAATGCCGCGGTTACTTTGAGCAGAGGGGTTCAAAGTGGCTGGTGACCGATTATATAGAGGGTAAAACGCTGGAGAATCTGATCTTCGATGAGCACGTGGTCTACGGGGAGCGGGAGTGCCTGGCCACAACCCTGAGACTGATGGAATTGGTAGCCCATGTCCATTCGCGTGGATATGTTCACCTTGATCTGCGAATTCCTAATGTGATTCTCCAGAATAATGAAGAAGTATACTTGATTGATTTCGGGTTGGCAAGGCGGATCGGAGAGGCGGAAACGGTGCTGGAGAGGCGGAGCCCGAAGGTGGAGGAGATACCGAAACGGAAGCCGCCGGTTATTGCCTCGGATTTGTATGATATCGGGCAATTCATGCTGTTCATGCTGTATTCCGGTTTCAGACCCGAACCGGGAGTGGCGGAGCGGGGCTGGCGGGAAGAACTGGACTTGTCGCCAGGAATGCTGCGTATCGTATCCCGGCTTCTCGGAGAACAGGAAGCCTACCCGGATACAGCCGTTTTTGTCCGTGAAGCCGAAGCTTTGCATGAGAGTCTGCAGTCATATTGATTTCCGCACAAAAAAGGCGCCTTCATCCAAAAGATGAAAGGCGCCTTGTGATTTTGGAACAGTGCTCAAACGGGCAAAGATTAGCTTGAGCTGCCGTAGCGATTCTTATAATATTTATGTCCATTTCCTCCATGGTGCGCGTCCGAAGATGAGTGGCGTTTGTATCCGTGATTACTGCTAGAATGTCTGCCGTATACAGGCCTCTCTTTATGACCGCTTGAAGATCTGCTTCGCCTTCCATGTTGGGAGTGTTCCATGGAGTGCAGGACTTTGCCGAGAATTTTTTTTAGCATCATGTTTCCTCCTCTAGGGTTATATAGGCCGCTTAGTGCGGTCTTATTACTTAATTACCCCTGTAGTACGGTATTCATACCTGCAGGTTTCGTGATTAGTCAGTGGTTATGTTAACGTTTCAGCCTGCTTCATGGAATCTTTCTTATTGCTTAGTAAGCTTGTGCTGTTAATAAGCACGAGTCCAAGGCCAGCCAGGGTGGCACAGGCGATGAATATCGCGCGGTTCCCCATCCACTCCCCAATACTCCCAGCCATGAATCCGCCAAGCATAAGTCCGATGGTTGTAGCATTGGAATACATTGTTGTCGCGGTTCCAGGGGATTCTGGAATTAGCTCCTGACAATAATTGAGGCCAACGCCCAGTACAATAGACACGTAGGCAGCATTCAGAATCTGGCAAGCTGCCAGTTGCCAGGTTGTATCCGCTCCAGACGATAAAACAAAATAAAGAACGCCAAACACACCAGCGGCTTTCATAATGAACGTATTGCCGTACTTTTTAGCCAATAGACCGAATCCAAGCATAAACGGGATTTGTAGCAGAGCGCCCAGCCCAACCAGCCAACCGACGGTTTGGTCTGTAGCGCGAAGATTAACCGTAGTAAGCAAAGGTAAGGCAATTCCTGACATAGCATTGCTGGTCTCGAAAATCATGAAGGCAGAGATGGAGACCCACAGCAGCCAGCGTCCCGTTTGTTTGGGAGTCTTTGTCCGTGCCAAAGTTAGGTCCGTGTCAGTCACGGAAGGACGGTCATATCTAACCAGATATACAAATACAATCAATGCTATTACAGCATACAGACCCGCAACAAATAGGAATAACGCGCTATAATCCCGATTTCTGATCAACAAGGGGGCAAGCAGGGGGCCTACTACCCACGAAAGGGAAAATAAGGTTCTTTGCAGAGATATCGCAATGGCTGCGTCCTTGTTCACCGCAGTGGCTGCATCCCTCACATAGGCAAATATTTGCGGGAATACAGAAGTCGCCAGCGCAATGAATGTAATGGATACGATCAGTAAAGTGTAATAATTCTCAAAAACAGCAAAAAGAGAATAGCCGATGATTGCAGCTGCTGATGCGGCGAGTAGTATGGTTTTTCGATTAAGCCGTCTATCAGATAACCTGCCGATCCAGCTGGACACCCCCACCTCGAACATAGAGGAGACGGTCAAAAATATCCCCAGCATCCATGAGCTCATTCCAATTTGCTGCATTCCGAACAATGGCATGAATGTCATGGTCAAGGAGAAACCGACACCCATAAGAAAGGTGCAAGCCAAGGCAGGCAGATATGCCGGGATGTCTCTAGATTCCGCTAAATCGGCTAGTAGTTGATTCAATATGCGTTGCATCTGGATTCGCTTCCTATCTGCTCAGAAAGATGGATTAACTCTCTCCAGATATTTTGCAGCTTAATGCTTCTAGTATAATCATCATCGAGTTCGTCAATCAGAAGGCTTGCACCACGTTCCAGTTCCTCTGCAACTTGGCGATATTCGTCCAGCCCGGAGGGCAGTAGAATTCTGTGTGCCAGGTCATGAACCAAGCCTAATCTTGTCTTCCTGTCCAAGTTCATCTGGCATTCGGATAGCAGATTCACCAAAGTGGAGGGTCCTGTATCCCGGAGAATATGAAAACCGTTCTCTTCAGGAAGGGCTAGCCGGTGCAAATAATTGCAGCGGAATTCCGTTATGAAAAAATTGTAATCCGCCAGCTTCGCGATGCCTTTCCAATAGTTCAAGGTTCCGTCCTGCTGCTTACGGGTGTATTCATGGGCATGAATAATCCGCTGGGTATGATAGACTGCGGGGACTTTTAACAGGGAGCCCAATATATAAGTGTGATAATCGAATCCGATACAGTGGGAGCCGATAAAATTGGGAATCCACTTAAAAATCTCCATCATCGCGATATTTCCGCATTCAGGATAATTGGGGACAATCTCAGGGATATCGGGAAGCTGCTCACAGGTGATCAATAACGGCCGAGTGCGGAAGTTCAGCTCGCCATCACTGTATTTGGCGTCAATGTAAGCAGGTATCCGGGCTTCGGGTATGCTTAATAGGGTCAGAAATTCATTTAGTGTCTGTGTATTATGCTGCTGAAGCAGTTCCAGAGTCACATTCCAATCTCCGATGTAATCGCTGCCTGCGATCCAGATTTCTTCTTGCAGTAATTCATCAGTAAGGCTCTCGCAGGTATCCATCATAGGAAGTACCTCGGCAACTTTTTTACCGATAAACTGCATTTCCCCCGAAACGGGATACAAGGTCTCATCACCCAGGGGAGTAAAACAATCCGAATCTCTGCGATGAATCACCTTCCGCCCGTACCTGGCAGCAACGAGATAGAGCATATTAAAAACCTTACCATAATCGACTTCCTCCGGATGAGGATAGAGCAATCGGGTTAATTCAGCGAGATCCCATTGTCCATGCTCAGCGAGATCTCGAATCCACTCTAATTGGTCATTGAGATCATGGTGAATGATCGGAATGGAAGTGGTCTTCTGAAGTGCCATAATGTCTTTCTTGTTTTTTATCACTACATGGGAAGGTCCATTATCTAGGATGATTAACTCTTCCGGATCGATTCCCCGTTGCTGCATGGATGTCATTTCAATAAGGATAGATTGGACAGCAGGCAGTACAAGGCGATTGGTCGGGATGGCAAACATTAAATGGGTCATCTCCTATTATATAGATAGAATAGAGGCAGGCAAATTATAGCATATCTGATAAAATTACGGAATCGATAGTTTGCCCCCGTTCATAATCCTAGTAAGCTGGTAATAAAAAATTCCCTTCCCCAGCAGAATGACCACCGGGAAAAGGAATTTATTTTAGGGTTTACCGTTGGTTGACTCCCCATTGAGGAAGGTCTAAGCGTTATATCCAAAACCCAGAATAGTAAAGCATTTATCCCGATCATCAGGCGCCATTTGAATTTCGATTACATGCTCCTGGCTATGCTCATTCTGATAGAGAATCACCGGATTGCAGTGTGTCCAGTTGTTCTCATGCGGATCAGCGGTGACTGCCAGCTTGCCATCTACGAAAATCTCCGCTTTACCGAACTCGGAGCTGCCCGAATCCTTGTATACCAGGATAAGGTTTCTACTGGTTATACTCAGCTTGAAGTTGTCCGGCCCGGACGCTGCCGTATGCATCCAGTTATAGGGGAATTCGGGCGTCCCAACCGGGCTCAGATCCATTTCGACCATCTGCAGTTCTGTATCCGTACCCGTAAATCCACCCGCTTCGATGACAGCGCCTGTATGGCTCTTGCGGTCCAGCAAACGGGTCCCGGCAAAATCATTCCCGAGAACCGGCTGTTGATCCAACGTGATATCCTCATCGTCCATATCCGATTTATAGGTTTCAGAGAACAAGTAGGCGAGACAATCCGCCATGACCCGGTGACCATCATTAGTAGGATGGTAGATGTCATAGAAAAATTGCCGTTTCGATATGATGTTGCCCTCAGCCTTGCTCAGGCGGAACTGCCCGGTCACCGCGTCCTTTACGCTCACCATGGGAAGATTATAGTGCAGGCCTACAGGTGAAAGCCGTTCCTGCAGGTTCCAGTCATTCACAAACACGCTGAACAGCAGAATTACGGCAGGCTGGTTACGCGCAGAAAGAATTTTCAGGCAGAGGCTTTCGTAGCAATTGCCCTTCGTTTCATCCCCCTCGTCATTGACTGCAAATTCAACCACCACGATGTCCGGCATTACGGCGCCGTCTCTAAGAATGTCACTATCATAGCGGATCACTCCAAGTTCCGAGGGTGTACCCCCTACACCGGCTTTTACATAGTGAATGTTCTCTCCCCCGTCCCGGCCGAACAGTTCCTTGAATCTTACATAAGATTGATAGGCATAACATTCTGTATGTATCGGCTTCGCCCCCGCACCCTGAGTAATAGACCCTCCGATGAAAGCGATCGTAACATCCTCACCCCGTAATGCTTTATCTATGGCGGATTTCAATCTTTTATTATTTCCTGAATGCATGAAGGACTTCGCGATCATGTCCCGGTATTCCTTGGAACCGTATGCAACCGGCGGCTCGGCTATAAGCTCAGGCGCAGTATATCCGTCGTTCAGATAGAACATAATGCTTGCCGTTGCCAGCTCGCCTTCGTGGCTGAACTCAAAGGCGAATTTGCCGGGGATGTCATCCTCCTCTGCCCACTCGATATCCTCCAGCCTGAGCACCATTTCTGTTCCGTCATTCGGGCATGGAACAAGCAGGCGGGTGCCTGTCTCATACTTGCTCGTTCTGCCCCAGTTCTGCAGAAGAAAAGAAACTGCTGCCTCCCCGCTGTTCGCCTTGACGGAGACACCGATACTGTGGACTAATTTGCGAAATCCTGCCCAACTGCCCAGTAGAGCCAGCATCTCTTCATCCGTAACGCCGCCAATATATTTGGCCTTGTCAATCAAATAGCTGCCGTCCAGATAGATTTCCTGCGAAGGCCGGCCTTCGGCCCTGGCAGTCGCCTCAATAGCTGTTTCAAATAATATGAAAAAGCCGCTTCTTTTCTCCACCGGGTCTTTAGGTGCCGTAGGGCCTTCGTTATTGCCGGCAGCAATGATCCTGTTTTTGTCTTTCACTTCGACCAGCCTCGCTTTTTATAAGTATGAATGCGTTCACATTAACTTATATTATAGACATGGACGCAGGATCAGCTCAACGAGCATTAGGAATTTGTATTTAGTTATTACAAAAAGTCTCTAGTTTACCCAAGGTACTCCCATCGGTCATCTTATCCTGTATTTCAACATGAAGGCTGCTACTGCCTGGCGTTGTGGCCGAAGCGCTTCCTGATATGATAAACAATGAGCAGGAGTGACGGGAAGACCAAAGCGTAGGTGATGTCCCAATCCAACCAGCTAGGGGTGACTTCCTTAATGTAGAAAATAATATCTTTGGCCAGCAGATTCGACATGCCGTAAATCAGAAATCCTACAGGAAAGATCAGGGGCTTGTAGGTTTTCAGTTTCAGCAGTTGCGCTGTCCCCAGGACAAAGGCGTAGAAGTAAAGCGCTGTTTTGAAGTATGTGCTTATAATCCATGTGGTGGCCATCAGCGCTTCAATCCGCTGCAGAAAATTGCCAATGTTGACTCTTTGGGCAAGAACATAAGCTGCATAGAATACATGCTCGGAAAAATAAACCCCAAGTATCGTCAGAGAGAGAAACAAAATCAGGTTAAGACTAATAGATGCGATGAATAAGGTTATAAAAATGTCCCGGCTGGTTTTACTATGTTTTTGGGCAAACGGATAGATCATGAAGAACACACACAGTTCCCCGAACGGGTAAAAGATGCCGAACAAAATGGTATGCAACATGTCAGGAAGAGGTGTATGCAAAACAGGATGAATCCGCTCCATTTCGACATCGGGAAACAGCAGGACGATTAGGCAGATTAAAAAAACCGCAAAAAATGGAAGGAAAATCTGCGCGGACCGGCCCAGATTTTCCAAACCCAGCCTGATGCCGTACACCAGCAGAACAATTGCCATGAAGCGGATCACTCCGCCGGGTGTACCCTCGTAAATTTGTGTACACATGAAGTCTTCAATTTCCCTGACATAAGTGGATGCTGCCATCAGGAAAAAGAATAAATAACTCACCGCTACTGCTCCGCCCACCCATTTCCCCAAAATTTGCGTGGATAGCTCGATAATGGTTTTATTTGGATTGATATTTGCGGCGGATATCATTAATTTAGCAGTTGCCAGTCCCAGCGGAATACTGATAAGTCCGGCAATCCATGCATCCTCGTGGGCTCCTGTGGTCATGATTGAAGGATAGACAAGCGCCATATCCCCAATAAGCGTAAAAAGCCCTAGAATGATCAATTGAGCCGTACTGATCCGGTCCTTTTCAAGACTCATGAGATTCCTCCGTATCGGCTGCAAACGGTCCTTCAGCCACTTTTTTTCCTTTCCTTAGCATGCAAATATCTTCCACAATTATGCATCCCAGACATAAATAATGATAGACAGGGATAATTATCAATTTCCGAATCATACTAGGTACACTTATTCGTGGAAAGTGGAGGATGCGAATTGAAAGATATGAACTTTGGCACATTGTCACCCTGTCTTAAGGATAATCAGATGCAGTTGGTTCAGCTTCTCGGGAAAAGCACCGATCTGTTGATTAAAGAACTGCAGCCGGATCCTTATACGCAAATCGCCGTGATATATATAGACGGTCTTGTGGATACCCAGGTGCTGCATAATTCCATACTCTTTTCGCTTCAGGAAGGCTGTACCCCGGATCGGCTGAAAGATCTGGATGCGGGGCAGAAACTTGATCTTCTGCACAAACGCATACTGATGGCAGGAGATATGTCCGTCACCCATGACTTGAAACCATTCGTTCATCAGTTGTTGTCAGGCAATGTGATGGTGATGGTGGATGGAATTTCAAGTGCTCTGCGGATCGGGCTGCCCGGGTGGGAGGACCGCAATGTAAGCGAACCAAGCTCACAGACGGTTGTACGGGGTCCGATGGAAGGATTCACGGAGAATTTACGGACGAACACGGCGCTGATCCGGAGGAAAATCAAAGACAGCCAGCTATGGCTGGAGACTGTTGAGATTGGCAGGGTGACCCAGACCAGTGTGTCCATTATGTATCTCACTCACATTGCAAGCCCTGATCTGGTACAGGAGGTAAAACGCCGGTTGGGCAAAATTGATATAGACGGCATTCTGGAGAGCGGATATATCGAGGAATTGATTCAGGATACAGTGGCCACACCTTTCCCGACCATTTATAACAGTGACCGCCCGGATACGATCGCGGCAGGAATCCTTGAGGGCAAAGTGGCGATTCTTGTTGACGGTACGCCGTTTGTTCTGCTGGTGCCCACTTTTTTTGTTGCCTTTTTTCAATCTGCAGAAGATTACTATCAGCGGGCGGATATTGGTTCCTTGCTGCGTTTCATCCGATTCTTATCCTTTTTCATTACCATGCTTGCGCCGTCGCTTTATGTGGCAGTTACTACTTATCATCAGGAGATGATCCCTACTACTCTTGTCATCAGCCTTGCGGCACAAAGGGAGAGCGTTCCCTTTCCGGCGTTCGTGGAGGCATTGCTGATGGAATTGATTTATGAGATTTTACGGGAAGCGGGGGTGAGAATTCCGAAGAACATAGGGCAGGCGATCTCGATTGTCGGTACGCTGGTAATCGGCCAGGCGGCAGTTTCGGCGGGCTTTATCTCCTCGGCGATGGTCATTATTGTATCCATTACAGCTATTTCCAGCTTTGTCATCCCTGAAACGGGAATGGCCATTGCGGCGAGAATCATGCGTTTTGCATTTATCGTTCTGGCTGGCTTTATCGGATTGTATGGCATTTTGTGCGGTGTCTTTATCGTCGTGATGCATTTGGCAAGCCTGCGTTCCTTCGGGATGCCGTATATGAGTCCAATTGCTCCATACCAATCCAATAATCTCAAGGATTCGCTCTTCCGCTTCCCCTGGCCGCTCTTGAAGAGCAGACCGGCAAACAGTAAAATTCAAAACCTTAACCGTCAAGACACAACCAAGTGAGGACTGTTTATGGACCCTAAAAAAGGTAGAACTTTTTCTTTGCTGCTGTTTGCTCTTCTCGGACCCCTGCTGCTCAGCGGCTGCTGGGAAAGAAAGGAGTTGAATGAAATGGCTTTTATACTGGCGATGGGGCTGGACAAGGCTGAATCCGGCTACAAGGTCACCATGCAGGAGGTTATTCCTTCTGCGATTTCCTCACAGACGGTTGGAGGATCAGGAGGCGGCGGGGTGCCAGTGGTTGTATCCAGCTTCACAGTACCGACCATTTATGAAGCAGACCGAAAGCACAGTCTTATCAGTTCGAGATCAGGCTACAAAGGGCATATCCGCGTACTGGTGATCGGAGAGGAACTCGCCCGGGCAGGTATTGCCGAAACACTTGATGTGCTGAACAGAAGCCGGGAACCGCGAAATGATTACTATGTTATGGTCGCGAAAGGTACTACCGCAGAAGAGGTCCTGAAGGTTCTTACCCCGCTGGACAAAATACCGGCGAATAAATTGTTTAGTGCCATGGACAAAGCCTATAAGGAATCCGCGAAGACCGTCGCTGTCCCGCTGTACCAATTTATTGAAGACATGATCTATGAGGGAGTAAATCCGGTATTGGCCGGCGTCGAGGTGTCTGGCAGTGCTAATGAGGGTAGCAAGAAAAGCAATCTCGATGAGAGTACTCCAAAAACCATATTGCGTTACCACAGTGTAGCTGTATTCAAGAGGGACAAGATGATCGGGTGGTTAAGCGATAATGAGGCGATTGGCTATAATTACATCACTAACAAAGTTGTCAAATCCTCGGGGCCAATACCAGGAGACGATGGCCGGCCGATTGTTATTGAGGCGCTGCACACATCCACGAAACGTAAAGTAAAAGTAATCGGCGGTGAGCCGCATATCTACATTCATGTAAAAGCGGAGTGCAACATTGAAGAGGTGGAGAGCCGAGATAATCTGGAGTCGGAGAAGGTAATCACAAAGCTGGTGAAGAAAACGGAAGAGCGGATTATCTCGCGGATGAAATCTGCTGTTGAGCAGATCAATGAGGATTACAATGCGGATATCATGGGCTTTGGCCAGCTGATCTACCGTGCTAAACCGAAGGTCTGGGCCAGACTGCGGCAGCAAAAGGGAGATGATTACCTGAAGTCGCTGCCTATTCATTACAGTGCCAGTGTGTCGATTACCCGGATCGGCGTTACGGACAAGTCTTTTATTGGTGATATCAAGGAGTGAGCGTAATGATGTTGCTGTTCTTTCTGGTGATTGCGGCAGGTTGTGTTGTCATCGATCTCCCTTTGCTGAAGCAGAAAGGCAGACCCCGTGACCGCCTGGTCTGGGTGCTGTACTGGATCCTGGGCATTGCTGCGGTCTACTGTTCGTTGAACAAAATCAAAGTCCCCAGCCCGCTGTATCTGGTAATGTTCATTTATAAGCCGGTCAACAGCTTTTTTGATATGTGGTTTCGTTGACAGAAAAGAAGGAGCATGTGATAATTGCCTGACGGTCGTCAGGGAGGTGAGCCATTATGACTGCTAATGCTATTTTGCAAGCCGCTATAGCACAATTTGCCGAAAAAGGCTTTGAGGGTGCATCACTGGCTGGGATAGCCCAGGCTGTTGGCATTAAAAAACAGTCCATTGCAACCTATTTTCCTAAAAAAGAAGATTTGTTTCTAGCAGCTTTTCAGGAAATGGCCCGGCACTATATTGAGTTTCTGGACCAGTTGTTCAAGGGCATTCCGGGTACACCTGTGGAGGCGAGGCTGCGCGGGATTGTGTACCGGACCTACTATTATAGGGTGGAGCATCCCATATTGACCTCTTTTTACAAAAGAAGTGTTCAATTTCCGGCGCCTTTCTTTCAGGAGATGCTGGAGCAGCAGATATCAATGATGGAGAAGCAGTCCTCCGCCTTTTACCGGGCTATTTTTGAGGAAGGCATGAATACCGGACAGATTCGGCGGCAGCACACGGAAAGTCTGCTATCGGCTTATTATTGTTTGCAGGATGGGATTTCCATGCAGATGTTTTTTTACAATCACGAAGAATTCGAGCGGCGCTTGAAGGATATCTGGGAGATTTTCTGGGCGGGCATTAAGCAAACGTGAGGAAGGAGAGGATTGAGAATATGCGGGTAGACCGGGTTGTCACCGAAGAAGGGCTGCAGGAAGCTTTTAGGATTAGGCGGGAAGTGTTTGTGGAGGAGCAGGGTGTGGCGCTGGCCGATGAATTTGATCAACATGAGCAGGCTGCTGAGCATATATTGATCTATCAGGAAGAGACAGCTGTGGGAACGGCCAGACTTCGGAATGTAGACGGCTGGGCCAAGCTGGAACGGATCTGTCTCCTTGCCCCATACCGCAAAAGCGGTCTGGGTTCTGTTCTTATCGCAACACTGGAGAAAATGGCGGCGGAACAGGGACTTCGGCAAGCCAAGCTGCATGGCCAGAAGCAGGCTGAAGGCTTTTATCAGAAGCTGGGGTATGAGACGGGTTCACCCGTTTTCATGGAAGATGGAATCCCTCATGTGCTTATGGTTAAGAACTTATAATAGAAAGAACTGTACATGAATGCGGTGTTGCTGCTGTTTGGTACCTTACAGGAACTCAGAATCTGACCGGTGCCAGCCAAACTATGGATGAGAAGAACCTGATTATCCAGGGAACGAATACCGGGAAGCAGGAAGAATGGTCGCTAATCGGCGGGCCATTGACCTCGCAGAAGGGTGTTATTGAACTTACGCTGAACTGGTCGGAGCTGTAGAATAGGACAAGTAGACTGACGAAAGGGCGCGCCGGTACTCCATTGGCGCGCCGTTTTTGAGTTGGCTGTTTATACTCGTATAACCTATACAGAAGCTATGCCCGCTGCATCATTAGATGAAAAATGGAAGCAGGAACAATGCGGTGATGGCACCAAAAGGTACGCGTCTCGGATAAAAGCGGCGGCGTGGATAGAAGCCCGGGTAGTATCCAAATTGTCTATAAGTAGACGCATTGGCAGGCATTCCGTTCATTTGTCCCATCATTTCGTTCGAAGGAATGGCCAGTGTAACATAGTCCTGATCAATATGAGCAATAAACCCGTCAAAATTCTGTCCGTCAGTAGTAGTGATACCGACGTATTTATTCATGCAGTTCCAAGCGAGTTGCTGATAGTTTGTATCCATGGATAGCCTCCTCAAATCATATCTCGACAACAGTCTATGGACTGTAACCTATTGTGATCACGGCATATGCCCATAACTCAAAAATATTGGGAGCTATATATTCCATACAAACTATTTTAAAATGGATATGAAGCGCTATTTTGCCGGACAAGAGCCGGATATCGAGAGGAGCATGTACAAGATGAAATACCGCAGATTGGGTGGAACCGGACTTAAGGTGAGTGAGATCAGCTTGGGAAGCTGGCTGACCTATGGGGGTTATGTAGAGCGGGACAATGCTGTTAAAGCTATTGAGACCGCTTACGGTTTGGGCGTTAATTTTTTTGATACGGCAAATGTGTATGAGAAAGGCGCGGCCGAAAAGGTGCTGGGTGAAACGCTGCGCGGTTTTCCCCGTGAATCCTACGTGCTGGCTACCAAAGTGTTCGGTGTCATGGGAGACGGGCCCAATGACCGCGGCTTGTCCCGCAAGCATATTACAGAGCAGTGCCATGCCAGTCTGAAACGGCTGGGAGAAGATTACGTGGATCTGCTGTACTGCCACCGATATGATCCGGAGACACCTATTGAGGAAACGCTGCGCGCGCTGGATGATCTGGTCCGTCAGGGTAAGGTACTCTATGTGGGTGTAAGTGAATGGACGGCCGCACAAATGGCGGAAGCACTGGCCGTTGCCGACCGTTATCTGCTGGACCACATCGTGGTCAATCAGCCGGTCTACAATATGTTCGAACGTTATATCGAAAAAGAGATTATTCCGCTGGGGCTGCGTAAGGGCATCGGACAGGTCGTGTTCTCCCCGCTGGCCCAAGGCCTGTTGACCGGAAAATACAGCTCGGTCTCCGACATTCCGGAGGACAGCCGCGCGGCGAAGCTGGACTGGATGCGTAAGGGGATTACCGAGGAGAAGATTGCCAAGGTCCGTGAACTGGGTACAATCGCCGCTGAGCTGAATATTTCTGTCGGCAATCTGGCCCTGGCCTGGATTCTGCGGCAGCCGAATGTCGCGAGCGCCCTGGTAGGCGCCAGCCGACCAGAGCAGGTGGAAGAGAATGTGCAGGCTTCCGGCATCGAACTATCCGATGATGTTCTGACAGCGATTGAAGCCATAATCAGCTAAGGAAAAGGAGGGTGACCGGTGAAGGTACTATTTATCGGCGGTACAGGACTAATCAGCGAGGCGGTCTCCAAGCTGGCAGTAGAACGGGGCATAGAGCTGTATCTGTTCAACCGCGGCCAGCGGGACGAATTCGTACCGGAGGGCGCTAAAGTGATTCAAGGCGATATCCGCCATCCGCAGGAAGCCGCTGAGGTACTGGACAGCTATGAGTTCGACGTGGTGGTGGACTGGATCGCTTTTACTCCTGAGCATGTACAGAATGATATACAACTGTTCACAGGCAAGACGAAGCAGTATATCTTTATCAGCTCCGCTTCAGCTTATCAGAAGCCGCAGCAGAATTATCTGATCACCGAGGAGACCCCGCTTGCGAATCCTTATTGGCAGTATTCCCGCGACAAAATCGCTTGTGAGCAGCTACTGCTGAAAGCCTATACAAATAGCGGTTTTCCAGCTACTATCGTCCGTCCCTCCCATACTTACGGGGTAACGGCGATACCGGCAGCCCTAACTAGCTGGGCGCATCCCTGGTCGCTGGTCGACCGAATCCGCAAAGGTCTGCCGGTCGTGATTCATGGAGATGGAACATCGCTGTGGACCCTGACCCATAACACAGATTTCGCGAAGGGCTTTGTCGGCCTGCTGGGGCGACCCGGAACGATCGGAGAAGCGGTTCATATTACTTCCGACGAGTCGCTGAACTGGAACCAGATCTATGCGGCTATCGGGAAGGCGGCTGGACATGAACCACAGGTTGTGCATATTTCCACCGATTTTATCACGGCCTTTACCCCGCCGGGAACAGCAGATGGACTGATCGGTGACCAGGCGGTGAGCAGTGTATTCGACAACAGCAAGATTAAGCGATTGGTGCCGGAATTTGCCGCAACCGTTCCTTTTGCCGAAGGCATCAAGCGGTCTGTGGAATGGTTCGAACAGCATCCGGAGCTGTGCACCATCGACACTGAATGGGGTACTATGGTGGATAACCTGATTGCGAAGCATGGTGTTGAAGCGAAGCCGCTCTCCTTTTACGTATGATGGCATGAAACGGGGATTCCTGAATATACTCTCACTACCGAATTTCCTCTAAAGGAGTCCTGGCCTATGCCTACACATCCGTATGTTTCCCGTTTTTTTGTCAATGCCGATGCCCGCCGCGATAAGCTTGTTTACGATTTGCCGGAATCCTGGTGGAGCCGGCCCTATGAATATGAATGGTGCACGAATTTCGTTTCCCCGCATGATGTGGTGCTGGATGCCGCCTGCGGGATCTCCCATCCGCTCAAGTTCTATCTTGCCAGTTACAGTGCGGAGGTTCATGCCTGTGACATGGATGCAAGAATTCTGTCCAGAGATGCCATCATGGAAGAAATTTCAGGCGATATCGGGGAGGAAGCGGCACTGCTGGCGGGAGCAGCGCGGACGAACCGCCTCCACCTGGCCCAGGCCAATCTGACTTCACTGCCTTATGAGAACGAGTTCTTTGATACGATCTTCTGCATCTCGGTTCTGGAGCACCTCTCTTTGGAGGATTCTGTACGAGCCGTTAGGGAATTTCACCGCACGTTGAATGAAGAGGGTCTGCTGGTATTAACTTTTGACTATCCGACCGTAAATCTTTTGCGGATAAATGAAGTGCTGCTGCAGGCCGGATTTGAGTACTGGGGGGAGACGGATTTCAAGCTTCCGGCGGATGCCGTGCGTACGGAGCAGTGGGGCGGGCTGAGCTGTTTTCGGGCCGTGCTTAAAAAGGCGAGACTCTAGGATCTACCCTTTATTTGGATATCCCTCTTTTAATATAGTAGAATAACGGGAGGTTAACCAATAGAGAGGGGTCAAAAGATTTTGCGCAGATTTACAGTCATCATATTAACATTAATAGTACTTTTGCTGATTCCTGCACCGGCTGTTTTCAGTCAAGCTGCTTCCGCAGATGATAAGGTTAATCTTGTTTTTGCAGGAGACATCCTGCTGGATGGTTTTGTCGGCGACCAGATCGCCAAGTACGGAGTGAACTTTCCTTTTGCCAAGGTAGCGCCTGTTCTGAAGAAAGCAGATATTGCCTTTGCCAACCTGGAGACACCGGTATCGGTGAGAGGGAAGGTAGCCGAGAAGACCTTTGCATTCCGTTCCAAGCCAACAGCTCTTGCGGGACTGAATTATGCGGGGATTGACGGTGTGACCGTTGCGAACAATCATATTCTGGATTTCGGACAGGACGCTATGCTGGATACACTCGTTCATCTCGACAAATACAAGATCGGGCATACCGGCGCAGGCAAGAACATTAATGAGGCTTTTAGACCCTTCACCCAGACGGTAAAAGGAAAAAAGATCGCCATGCTCGGTGTAAGCCGCGTGCTCTCTAGCCCTTCGTGGTATGCAGGCAAGAACCGTCCGGGCGCAGCTTCGGCCTATACGCCTGAACCGCTGATGAGCGCAATCCAGAAATCGGCCAAAGAGAATGACTACACTATTGTATACATCCACTGGAACAATGAGTTCAAGGATTACCCTGAGAATTACGCCCGCAAGCTCGCGAAGCAGATGATCGACAGTGGTGCGGATATCATTATCGGTGCTCATAGCCACTGCCTGATGGGGATTGAATACTACAAGCACAAGCCGATCTATTATTCGCTGGGCAATTTTGTGTTCAACCGTTCAACACGCGGCGGTGACAAGACACTTCACTCTATGCTGGTTAACTTTGAGATCAGTGACAGCGGTGTAAACGGCAGAATCACTCCGGTCAAGATCATCGGCGGACAGCCCAATTTTATGGGGGAAGCCTATAACAAAGATACGATCAATCGGATGAACCAGCTCTCGTTCAATGCCCGTGTAGCGGCGAATGGAGCGGTTAGCGAAAAGCTCTGAGCCGAAGAGTTGAGCCGAACACTACTGAACAGAACAGAATATCCGCCCCAAAGCCCGAGCGATTAGCTGGATCATCGCTTGGGCTTTTTTTGCTGCTCAAGAGATCAGAGGTAAAAGTGCCTCTGAATTCAGCGCAGTCAGGCAAAATGAGGAAATGTGAGGTAGAAATACCTTTGAATTCGGCACAGACAGGCAATATGGGGAAATGTGGGGTACAAGTACCTTTGAATTCGGCACAGACAGGCAATATGGGGAAATGTGAGGTAGAAATACCTCTGAATTCGGCGAAGCAGGCATTATGGGGAAAGGAATGGTTGGGCAATCATTCAAGTTGCATCAGGCACCAATCTAAAAGTCTTGGTTTGTGTTAAAGTCAGCCTTACTCGATAGATTCCCCCGGTACATTCCCGGTGCTGTCCCGTAAGCCTTCTTGAAGGCACGGATAAAATAATTGGGCTCCAGCCCCAGGCGGCCGGCGATTTCTTTGATGGGCATGTCCGGATGCTCCTCCATCCACCTCACGGCTTGATTCAGACGCAGGCCCTGTAAATATGCATGTGGAGTAATGCCGTAGGCCTCACGGAAAATCCGCATGAAGTGCTGTACCGAGTATCCCACAACATGGGCTATGTTGGACATTTGCAGCGTTTCGGTGAAGTGTTCCTGCATATACCCGGCGGCGCGGCGCAATGCTTCCTGTGCAGGGCTGCTGGCCGGAAGAGAATGAGGACCAGAGGAGAGCTCAGCCATCTCCGACAGCAACAGGACAAATTCATAGAGCCTACCGGAGATATATGCGGCCCGCGCGGTTTCGGATTGATCCGCAAGCTCCCATAGCTGTTTCAGAGGGTTCATCAGGGCCTCCGCGTCTGTCAGACGGATCCCTGTGCTGAAAGGCAAGCCGCAGCCGGTTACCAGTTCCTCCGCAATCCTACCCTTGAACCCGATATACCCAATCAGCCAGGGTTCACCAGGGAGCGCATAGTATTCATGAGGCTGCCCCGCCGGCAGGATCAGCGCCTGACCGGCGCCGATAGTCAGGCTTTTCCCATCCTTGAAGCGTACCCTGCCTTTGCCTCTGAATGCGATGAAACACTGCGGCACAAGATAACCGGACGGGCGGTAGATAGGATGCTGCACGTGGCAACCAATATTGTACAGGGCCAGCGGCAGCCGTGGGTTCAGATCATCCGCGCACAGGCGGAAAGGCAGAAGCATGCGTATCCCTCACCTTCAATTTGTGCTGTTTCATATTAGCATTGTGCTAACTATATTCTAATAATCTACTCTACAATGTGAATATAGTCTAGTAAGGAGGCGGTCGTTAGTGAGTGTGGCAGCAGGGAGATGCAGAAGCCGGTTTGATGAGGAGTGGAGTTTTTACAAAGGGGATATCCGCATTCCGTATGCAGTCAAGGCCGGAATGACAGGCGGGATTACCGACTGTAGTTCCTTGCGGGAGGGAGAATGGCTGGATATTGCTTTTAACGATAAAGGGATGGGCCATCAGCAGCTGGAGTGGGTGCGAGTATCGCTGCCGCATGACTGGTGTGTAGAGCAGCAGTATGTCCAGGATGCATCGCTCGGCTCGAGGGATGGCAGCCATGGCTATTTGCCGGGTGGAATCGGGTTTTACCGCAAAAGCTTCGAGCTGCCGGCAGAAGGGGCAGCGCGTAAATGGACGGTATCCTTCGACGGAGTTTCGGGTGTGAGCACCGTATGGGTCAATGGACATTTCATTGGCGAGCATCGGGGAGGATACACCGGATATTCCTATGATCTGTCCGATGTGCTTCGTTATGGCGGGGAAGGCAAGAATGTCATATTAGTCAAGGTAGACGCGCTGGAGAATGAGGGATGGTGGTATGAGGGCTGCGGCATCTACCGCCATGTGTGGCTCGAAGAGACGGACCGCCTCCATGTAGCGGAGTATGGAACCTATATCACGACACCGGATGTGGGGGAGCAGCAGGCCAGGGTGCATGTCAGCACCCGTATCTGCAATGAATATACAGAAGGCCGGGCGGTCTCGCTGCACACAGAAATATATGATGCTGCCGGCAGACAGGTAGCTGCTTCTGCGGCGCAAGCCGTTGTGGACGGGTACGGGGAGACGGAGCTTGAGCAGATTTGCACAGTGGAGCAGCCTTCGCTGTGGTCGCCGGAGTATCCGTACCTCTATAAAGCCATATCCATCCTAGAACATGAGGGAACCGTGGTGGACCGGTATGAGACATCTTTTGGCATCCGCAGCATCCGGTTTAATCCGGAGCAAGGTTTTTTCCTGAATGGAGAACCGCTGCTGATCAAAGGCACCTGCAATCATCAGGATTTTGCGGGAGTGGGAGTGGCGCTGCCTGACAGTATCATTGAATATAAGCTGAAGCTGCTTAAAGAGATGGGCTCTAACAGCTACCGCAGTGCGCATCATCCGCCTACCCCTGAACTGCTGGATCTCTGTGACCGGATGGGACTACTGGTGATGGATGAGAACCGCAAGCTCGACAGCAGCCCGAATGGCATAGCCCAGCTGAAGCGGATGCTGTACCGGGACCGCAATCATCCATCTGTCATGATCTGGAATCTGGAGAATGAGGAGGTTCTGGAAGGCACCGTAACCGGCAGACGTATTCTGAAGACGCTCGCGGATACCGTCCGCCGGATCGATCCAACGCGCCCGACCTCAGCGGCTATGAATCATGGCTGGTATGAGAATGGATACAATGAGGTTGTTGATATTACAGGCTACAATTACGGACACCGGGATCATCTGGATATCCGGGACCATGAGCTGCATCCGGAGCACCCTATGATCGGCAGTGAATGCGCGAGCTATACGGTTACCAGGGGCATCTACGCGGATGATCCGGTGCGCGGCTATTGCTCCGAATACGGCACGAATATTCCTTCGTGGGGCTGCACCCCGCAGCAGGCGTGGAGCGATGCTCTGAACAACCGTTTTCTTACCGGGGTATTTATGTGGACCGGGTTCGACTACCGCGGAGAGCCCACCCCTTACCTGTGGCCATGTGTGAATTCCCATTTCGGGCTGATGGACACCTGCGGTTTCCCTAAGGACAGCTATTACTACATGCAGGCCGTCTGGAAGGACGAGCCTATGGTTCATCTGCTGCCGCATTGGAATTGGCCGGGTTCTGAGGGACAGCCGGTAGAAGTGAGGGTGTTCTCCAATACCGCTACAGTTGAACTGATTCTGAATGGCAGAAGTCTGGGTGAACAGCAGGTTGACCGGGCAGGGTATTTGTCATGGGAAGTCATCTATGAACCCGGAGAGCTAAAAGCGCTTGGAACACGCGATGGCCGGATCGTCGCTGAGAAAGCGGTGGTTACGGCAGGCCAGCCGCATCAGATCTGCCTGTACCCTGACCGGACTGAGGTTGAAGCAGACGGCTCGGATACGATTCCGGTCCGCGTGGCTGTAGTGGATGAACAGGGGCATATTGTTCCAACCGCAGACCCTGAAATCCGCTTCGAAGTGGAAGGTGCCGGAATTCTTCTTGGGGTAGGCAACGGCAATCCCAGCAGCCATGAGCCGGATAAGGCACCCGTCCGCCGGGCATTCAATGGCTGGTGCCTGGCCTTGATCCAGTCTACCGCCGAAGCAGGTCCGATTACCGTGCGGGCAGTATCAACAGGACTTGCACCGGCAGAAGTAGTATTACATGCATTAACGGCTCTAAAATAGAAAGAAACCAGCGACGGAAGGAATTCCGGCGCTTTTGCTGTGTTTCTCGACTGAAACGGATGCCGCCTCTTTCAGAGGACGGCGAAGCCATTTCTTCTTATGCCTATTTATTTCTGGGCATGGGGACGTTAATATAGACATACCGAAATCCATACCAAAGGATGTTCTGCAACTGATGCCCAAGCTGAAGAAATATATGCCTTTCACCTATAAAATGATGGTTCCCTATTTGCTGCTGGTTCTTCTGACCGATGTAACTATCGGCTATATCTCCTATTCCATGCTTACTGATTCGCGGACGGAGATGGCTGAGTCGAACATCCGGACGGGAATGGAGCAGTCAAGGAACAATATCCGCTACCAAATGGACGAAATTCAGCGAATGTCGGATAATCTGTTCGGCAGCCAGCCGTTTCAGCGCGCTCTTGAGCTCAAAGGTACGCCGTTTGATATCTATCTCGCCATGATCGACCAGATCGTTCCGCAGATCACGGCACCGCTGCAGCTGTTCGGGAACAAGATCCGTTTCATGCTCTATACGCCAAACAGTGATCTGAACATTGTATCCGGCGACAATCTGAATGAGCCGATCTTAGACAGTGATTATTATATTCTGCCGCTTAAGGATATCGCAGATAGCGAGTGGTACAAGTCCCTCAAAGATTCGAAACGGGACAATCTCTGGCTGCAGATTGATACGGACAAGAAGCTGGGTAACCTTTCGCATGTCCGCAGACTGGTTAATTTCAGCGATTATAAAACAGTGATCGGCTATGTTCGGATCACCGTATCCCTTGAGGATCTGTTCGGGGGCTTTGACACCTTCCCGCTGGAGGAGGGAATTACCCTCCGGCTTGTGGAAGAGACCACCGGCGATATTCTGTTCCAGCGCGGCACGGCGAATTATGATGAACCGGGCAGTAATTTCCTGAGTCTGCATGAAAAGATCCCCGGCAGCAGCTTCGTCATCGAATCTCTGGTGCCCTATACGTATTTAACGAAGGATGCCGGCAGGCTGCGCCGTGTAATTTTTGCAGTATGTGCCCTTAGCTTCCTAGTGATGACGGTGATTGGCTATGTGGTGGCACGGCTGTCCGGACGCAAGATGAGCCGGATCGTGGGACTAATGCGGTCCTTCCAGGAAGGGAACTTCCAGAAGCGTATCCGCTTCTCGGGCAATGATGAATTTGTACAGATCGCGGATTCCTTCAATGTGATGGCAACCAATATCCAGGAGCTGATCAACAGCGTGTATGTGCAGGGCATCCAAAAGAAGCAAGCGGAACTGGAAGCGCTGCAGGCGCAGATCAATCCGCATTTTTTGTATAATACACTTTCAACGATAAGCAGCCTGGCAAATCTCGGGGAGATTGACAAAGTCACAGGGATGGTACAGGGACTCTCGCGCTTTTACCGGTTAACGTTGAATCAGGGTAATGTCTATATTGAACTGGAGAAGGAACTGGAGCAGGTCGCTACGTACCTTGAAATCCAGCGGGTCAAATATGCGGATGCGTTCACGGTATATGTGGATGTAGACGAGGAAATTCTGCACATGCAGGTTATCAAGCTGGTGCTGCAGCCTTTTGTTGAGAATATTTTCAAGCATGCTTGGTTTGGGGAGACGATTGCGATTCGTCTGACCGGCCGGCGGATAGGCAGTAATCTTGAACTGAAAATCATCGACAATGGAATTGGCATGCGCCCTGCGGACATCAAACGAATGATGCAAGGACCGAGCCAGGCCGGGGGCTATGGAGTGAAGAACGTGAATGAGCGGATCAAGCTTAGATACGGGGACAACTACGGAGTGACCATTGCGAGCTATTATGGCGCAGGCACAACTGTTCAACTGCTGCTTCCCGCCGGGATGAAGGACAACGAGGAACAGGATGTAGAATTTGCCCCATAATTTGCAGCTTGTACTGACACAGGAGGAACATTAAGATATGAGCATTAACGTATTGCTGGTGGACGACGAAGCCATTGATCTGGAGTGGATGCGCCGAAGGGTGCTGGCCAGCGGATTGAATATTAACGTAGTGGGCACCGCGAGCAGCGGCTTTAATGCGCTGAAAATTATGGAGGAAGCACAGGTTGATATTATTTTATCTGACATCCGGATGCCGATTATGACCGGAACCGAATTTGCGCGCAAGGCCAAAGCGCTGAGTCCTAAGACCAAAATTGTGTTCATCAGTGGACATGAGGATTTCAGTTATGCCAAGGAAGCGATTGAGATCAATGCTTCGGGATATCTGCTGAAGCCCGTTCAAGATAAGGACCTGTACGAAATGCTGCGGACACTTTGCACCAACATGGAGCAGGAAAGAGAGCAGGACCGCTCCTTCACCGAAGCCTTGTCCCTGGTGAACAAGGAGCTGCTTCTGCGCTGGTTCGATGAGGCCTCGCCTGAGCCAGCAGAGCCGCATCTGCGGAGTCTCCTCAATCCCTTGCTGCAGAAAGGCGCAGCGGCGGCGGTTGTGGAGATCGATGATCTGGAGTGGAAAATGCGCGATTGGTCCGAGGAAGACACCCGGAGCATTACGCGGCAAATTGCCGGGGTGATTAAAGCCTTTGCCGAGGATGCTAAGCTGGGCATCTGGATTGCTGTCCACCATACCCGGTTTGTCATTCTGTCTTCACTCCCGCAGGACAGCTTTCTGAGTCTGCTGGAGGAATTGATCCGCAAAGTAGCAGATTCATCACCCTGCACGGTAACTGTAGGTGTAGGACAGTATGCCGCAGAAGAGGCAGGATTGCACGGGTCCTATCAGCAAGCGCAGGCGGCGCTTAGTGCGAAGTGGCTGCTGGGCAAGAACCGCCTGATTCGCGACACCATACAATCTTCACCAAGGGGAACACCCGGCGGGCAAATTGAACAAACGGTAGATCAGCTGCTGGAGGCCATCATCCAGTATGATCTCGTAGCGATAGATGATCATCTGATGGTTTTGTTCACGAAGGACCTTCCCGGCGCCGGAAGGAAGGAGGTCTACGAGCTGATCATCCGCATTACCTCTAAGCTTCATGCCGACCTTCAGCAGCAGAACGAGAATCTGTACGAGCTGCTGCAATGGGAATCCCATCAGCCGGATATCCTGTTCCAGTTCGAGACCATCCATGATATCCTCTCCTGGATGCGGCGCAGGTTCTTCGAGCTATCGGAGCTGCTGTACGTGAAGCGGCAGCGGCAGAAGCGCAAGCTGATTGATGAGATTATGCGCTATGTGGAGGAGAATCTGGAGAAGAAGATTACATTAAAAGAGGTGGCGGCCCATTTCGACTTCACTCCTAATTATTTGGGCTATCTGTTCAAGGAGGAATATGGGCTTCCCTTCAGTGAATACGTGAATGAACGCAAGACGAACCGGGTATCCGAGCTGCTTAGCGATCCGACTCTCAAAATATATGAGATCGCCGAACGTATGGGCTATAAGAACATTATCTATTTCAACCGGCAGTTTAAGCAGATTACGGGCATGACGCCGGGTGAGTACCGCAAAAAGCATAAAATATAACCGCAAAAACGTTGCCCTGGCCGTTTTCAGACCCCGGGCAACGTTTTTGCATTTTTAGAAAAGCAACGGTTTCAACCGATCGTTGAAAAAGTATTACTTTTAGTTGATGGGCTGAATCCACACCAGGTAAGCGGTTCTCTATAATAAAGCTATAGAGAAAAGTGACATGGAAAGGGGATTCGAGATGAAACAGAAACAACACGGATTCTGGGATGATGTCAAGAAGTACAAAGCTTTGCTACTCATGCTGACTCCTGCGGTATTGTTCTTCCTGTTATTCGCTTACGTGCCCATGGCGGGTATTGTACTGGCGTTTAAGCAATTTAACTACACGGGCGGTGTCTTCGGCAGCCCGTGGAACGGACTGGATAACTTTAAATTCTTCTTTGGCTCTGGTGACGCCTGGCGCGTAACCCGAAACACGGCGCTGTACAATATTGCATTTATCGTTGTGAACAACGTGCTTCAAATTTTTGCGGGCATCCTGCTGTTTGAGGTCGCCGGCAAATGGTTCCGGAAGATTACCCAAACGATGCTATTCCTGCCTTACTTCATTTCTTGGGTTGTGGTTGGAGCCATCGCATACAACCTGTTCAACTTCGATGTGGGTACCGTGAACGTATTGCTGAAGGGTCTCGGTATGCAGCCGGTGGACATTTACAATACTGCCTCTTATTGGCCGGTTATTCTCGTGGTTGTGTCTGCCTGGAAGACACTGGGGTATGGAACGATCATGTATCTGGCGGCGATCACAGGCATTGATACAGAAATGTACGAAGCAGCCGAAATTGATGGTGCGAATATTTTCCAGCGGATTATGAAGATTACGGTTCCGAACCTGATGCCTACAGTGATCATTCTGGTTCTGCTGGCTATCGGCAACATCTTCCGGGGTGACTTCGGGATGTTCTACAACATGGTCGGTAACAACGGGCTGCTGTTCTCGTCCACGGACGTTATTGATACCTTCGTCTTCCGGTCGCTCACAACCTCGAATGAGATTGGAATGTCCGCTGCGGCAGGCTTCTATCAATCCCTGCTCGGTTTTGTAACGATCATGCTGGCCAACTATGCTGTACGCAAATACGATAAAGACCGTGCCCTATTCTAAGAAAAGGAGGTAATGCCATGAGTACTACTGCAAAGATTCAAACCACAAAGGTGCGCAAGCGTGTTAATACGGACCGTCTGCTATTGTCGATTATCGGATATGTGTCACTTACCTTGCTTGCAATATTCTGTATCTTTCCCTTCATTCTGGTGGTGTCCTCCTCTCTTAGCGAGGAGAGTACGATTATCGAGAAAGGCTTCCAGCTAATCCCGACTGATTTTTCCACAGATGCCTACAGCCTGCTGTTTAAGTATCCGGCTGATATGCTCAGAGCTTACGGCGTAACGATCTCTGTAACCTTAATCGGCACCTTGTTCGGACTGTTCCTGACTTCAATGACAGCTTACGTGCTGTCGCGGAGAGATTTTAAATGGCGTGGACGCTTCTCATTTTTCTTCTTCTTCACCACATTGTTCAGCGGGGGTCTGGTGCCCTGGTATCTGATGATCGTCAACTACCTGCATCTGAAAGACACGCTGCTCGTACTGATTCTGCCCATGATGATGAATGTATTCTACATTATCGTAATGAAGTCGTTCATGAGCAGCATCCCGGATGCCATTACGGAATCTGCCAAAATTGACGGAGCGGGTGACTTCCGGATCTTCATGCAGCTGATAGTGCCTTTGTCCAAGCCTGCGCTGGCGACCATCGGCCTGTTCATCGCACTGGCCTACTGGAATGACTGGTATAATGCATTGCTCTTTATTTCCAAGTCCGAGCTTATGCCGCTGCAATATTATCTCTACAAAATGCTGGGTAACATGGATGGCATGCGTAAGGCCATGATGGCTTCGGGTGCGGTAGTAAATTCCGATCTGCCTACAGAAAGCTTGAAGATGGCCATGACGATTGTAGCTACAGGACCTATCCTGCTTGCTTATCCATTCATTCAAAAGTATTTTGTGCAAGGGCTCACTGTTGGTGCTGTCAAAGGATAATTCCGGGGCAACCCGGTTATCAATACAATATAAACCCAATACTAATTCATTAGGGGGCACTATCTGCCATGACAAACAAGAAAAAGAAACTTACAGTTACGCTGGCAACGATGATGACACTGGGTACAATCCTCAGTGCATGCGGAGGCGGCAACAACAACAATACAGCTGCGGAAGCCACAAACGCCGGAGCAAAAGCTACAGAAGGGGCAGCCACGAATTCCGGCGCTCCTGACACTTCCAAAGAGGTCAAGCTCAAAATGCTTCTGATCGGCGGCCAGCCTGGCGATTACGACAAGGTATTCGGAGAGCTCAACACCAAATTGAAAGAAAAAATCAATGCCACGGTTGAAACGGAATTCCTGGACTGGTCGGACTGGACCCAGAAGTACCCGTTGAAATTCGCAGCGAATGAGGATTTTGACCTCGTGTATACAGCGAACTGGGCCTTCTATAACGATCAGGCACTCAAAGGCGGGTTTCTGGAGCTGACGGATGATATGCTGTCCAAGTATATGCCAAAAACCTGGGAAGCGATGCCTAAAGTGAACTGGGAACAAGCGAAAGTGGACGGCAAGCTATACATGGTTCCGAACAATAATGTGGAAGTTACCGACAAAGTTGTCCTGTATCGTGAAGACCTGCGCAAGAAATACAATCTTCCGGCAATCAACAGTCCTGAAACCTATGCCAATTACTTGAAAACGATTGCTAAGAATGAAAAAGGCATGAATGCGTTCGGAGCAAAACCTGCCGATGGCTGGAAGTTCCATGAGTTGGATCAAATTCTGCTGGAGCAGAACAACAACTTCAACCTGGTGGATGCGAACCTGCTGCCACTGGCTTACAAGCTGGATGATGCAACCGGCAAAGTATTCGACATTTATGACACTCCAGAATTCACATCATTGCTGAAATACTATAAAGATCTGGCCGACAATGGCGCATGGTCCAAAAACGTAGTGAGTAACAAAAATGATGTATGGCAGGATGTCAAAGCAGAGAAGGTTTCCTCTTATGCCCACAACCTGGGTACTGTAGCAGCTAACCTTGCTGAAATGCGCCGTGACAAACCGGATGTGGAGCTGGCCATTGCCGACCTTACTCCAGATAAGAAGAAAATTGCTGCCATCGCAACCCAGAACGGGATGTCCATTCATGCGACCTCGAAGAACGCTGAACGTTCCCTGATGCTGATTGATCTGCTGCAGAATGACAAGGAAATCCACGATCTGACGATGTACGGTATTGCCGGAACCAACTATGTTCCTCAGGGCGATGACAAGTTCACTGCCGGCCCTGCGGCTGCGAATTACACAGGCTTCTCGAACTGGGGCTGGAATTCCCCGCTGAACCGTCAAGATGCGGCTTATCCGAAAGAAGCTGACGATATGTTCAACACTTGGCAGTCAAGCGTGTACCACTTCCCGCTGGAAACCTTTGTCTTCGACTCCGCAAAAGTGAAGAACGAAGTGGCGAATATCGGAAACGTAATGCTCCGCTACGCTATTCCATTGGAATATGGTTTGATTGATGATATCGATAAAGGCCGGGCTGACCTGATCAAGCAGTTGAAAGCCGCTGGTATTGACAAGGTTCAGACGGAAATGCAAGCCCAAATCGATGCTTTCCTGGCTGCAAAAAAATAATAGCTGAATAAGAGTGAAGCTTATGTAACGGCTTCCGGGCTGCTCCAAAGCATTTGCTTTGGGGCAGTCCTTATTTATATAGAAAAGGAGCTGCAAAATATGAGTTATACCATTCATGCGGGCATTGCCCCGAAAGACATTTATCCGGCGACTTTACGGCTGGGCGGAACCCATCCGCGGGGAGATCACATCAGCTTCACCAACTACTATATGGAACTGAACGGCAAGCCGTATTTTGCCATCTGCGGCGAATTCCATTATTCCCGTTACCCGGAAGACTGCTGGGAGACGGAGATCCGTAAGATGAAAAGTTCCGGAATCAATATTGTGGCTACCTACATCTTCTGGAATCATCATGAGGAAATCGAAGGGGTCTTCGAGTGGCAGGGCAACCGCAATGTGCGGAAATTCGTAGAGCTGTGCGCACAGAATGGAATATATGTCATCCTGCGCGTGGGTCCCTTCTGCCATGGGGAAGTCCGCAACGGCGGGCTGCCGGACTGGCTGTTCGGGCGTTCCTTCGATGTGCGTTCCAACGATGAAGGCTATCTGCATTATGTCCACAGGCTGTTCCATGAGATTGGAATACAGGCCGCAGGGCAGATGTTCAAAGATGGAGGGCCGGTGGTTGGCATTCAGCTGGAGAACGAATTCAATGCTGCTGCAGCTTTGTGGGAATTGACTGCGAAGCAAGGGGATGAATACCTGAGCGGCGGACTTGGCGGCGAAGCCGGCTCCGAGCATATGCGTCTGCTTAAGCAGTATGCAGAGGAGGCAGGAATGGTTGCGCCTTTCTATACCAGTACAGGCTGGGGCGCTGCGCCATTTTTGGAGGATGAGGTGCTACCGCTGTACGGCGGCTATGCCTATACGCCGTGGAGCATCAGCGAGCAGAATCCTGACCAGAATCCGACACCGGAGTATGTATTTGTGAATTATCATAATGAAGCTGCTGAGACGGGTGAATTCAATCCTCCCTATCCCAAGACTAAATATCCGTTTGCCTGCTGTGAAATGGGCGGAGGGATGCAGACCTGGTATCTGTCGCGGTTCCAGGTGGAGCCGGAAAGTGTGATGGCAATGAGCCTGATGAAGATTGGGGGCGGGTGCAATTTTGTCGGCTATTATATGTTCCATGGCGGTACGAATCCAATAGGGAAAACGGGCTACCTGAATGAGAGCACCACGCCAAGAATCACGTATGATTTCCAGGCACCGATCGGAGAGTTCGGGCAGATCCGGGATTCGGGCCATCTGCTGCGGCCATTGCATTATTTCCTGCACCGGTTCGGGGAACGGCTTGCGCCAATGGCCACCGTCCTGCCGGATGGTGCGGAGACCATTACTCCTGAAGACGCACATACGCTGCGGTATGCCGTCCGCACAGACGGCAAAGTCGGGTTCCTGTTCGTGAACAACTATCAGGATCATGTTGTGATGGACACCCATGAGGATGTCCGATTCGCCATTCTGCTGGCTGACGAATCCATTGAATTCCCAAGAAAAAGCTCGCTAACGGTCCGCAAAAACGCGTCGTTCATCTTTCCCTTCAACTTTGCACTGGACGGACTGAACCTGCGCTTTGCTACAGCCCAGCCAGTGACGCGGGTGGAGTCTGCGGAAGCGGCTACTTACTTTTTCTCGATGCCGGAGGGTGTGGACGGGGAGTTTCTGATTGATGCACATGCGGCCATTACCGGCATATCAGCAGACACGGGTACGGTCGAAAAAGGTGCGGAGAACGAGTACACGGTTCTTATTCCGCATGACCGCCCGGGAATGATCCGGATTACACAGGACGGAGCCCGGGAGATCCGGATATACGCCATGAATGCCAGAGAAGCCGCCATGCTGTGGGAGATGGAGGATGAAGGGCAGCAGCGGATTATTTTCTCGGAGGTTCCGCCTGTACAGACGCAGGACGGCATTGAATTCTTCAGCAGCGGCCAGAGCAGCTTCTCCTTCCGGGAATATGCTGGCGGTCCGGCGGCGCCTGCCCGGTGGACAACGGCGCACGCCGCCTGCTCGATTGCGCAGCATAGAGAGGAGTGGTTCCACAGCTTCGATCTGGAACTCCCGGCTAAGGAGATCCGGCTGGGTATCCACCGGATTCATGACCACAAAATCGCGCTTCAACTTGCTCCGGACCTCCTGGAGGGTGTGGAAGAGGTGCTGTTAAGCATCGATTACACCGGTAATGTCGGCTATGCCTTTGCGGCCGGCCAACTCTTCCACGATCATTTCTATAACGGCGCGCCATGGGAGATCGGCTTGTCCCGCTTCAGGGATACGCTGAGAAGCGGAGAGATCATCCTCGAGACTACACCGCTGCGTAAGGGAGTCACGACTGTGGCGGCAGATGCCGCGATGGCGGTCGAGAAGCAGTTTACCGGGGAAGCGACCGCTGTGTTCCACAGCATTACAGCTATTCCGGTGTACCGGGTGGCACTACGGAAATAGGCGGACGATATTCGGGGTCAAATTTCTGCTATGTAGTAGTAGGTCTACCCGATTCACCCCCATTCTAAGCCCGGAGGCATGAAATAAAGTCATCTGTGTCCGCTTCTCAACCACTCATCAAGCAAAAAAAGAACCACAAAAGCCCCGCCCAAGCAGATTTCTCTGTTGGGCGGGGCTTTTGTCTGAGCAGCAGCTTCCAGGTTGAATCCGAATCAGCCTTTCACGGCTCCGGCTACAACGCCTTTGACGATATACTTCTGCAGGAAGATGAACACGATGATGGAAGGCAGTACGGCCATTACCATCGCTGTCATCGCATACTGCCAGTCCGAGGTATATTGTCCAACGAAGGTGTAGGCAGCGAGCGTCAGGGTCTTTGTATCCGGTGAACCATTGACCATCAGGAGCGGGAGCAGGAAGTCATTCCAGATCCACATCACGTCAATGATGACGATGGTTGTCGTTACGGATTTCAGCAGCGGGAAGATGACACTGAAGAACAGCCGGAAGCTGGAGGCTCCGTCGATTGTGGCGCTCTCATCGATTTCCAGCGGAATTCCTTTTACAAAACCGTGATAGATGAACACAGCCAGCGGTGCGCCGAATCCCCAGTACAGCAGTCCCAGTCCCCAGGTGCTCTCGGAGAGGTTCAGGTTCTTGGCGGTTTGCAGCACGGTCAGCATGATGGACTGGAAAGGGATCAGCATCGGCATGATACATAGGAAGTAGATGATTCCGCTCAGTCTGGATTTGGTCCGTGCCAGCTTATAAGCGGCAATGGATGAGACGAATACGATGCCTAGCAGACCAAGGCCGGTAATCACGAAGTTATTCAGGAACAATCTCGGATAGTTGATAAACTTCCAGACATACGAGTAGTTGCTGAGCGTCAGATGCTTCGGAAGTGCGATTACGTCGGTCATGACCTCACTGAAGTTTTTTAACGAGTTGATAATGGTCAGGAACAGCGGATACAGGAACAGAAGAGAGAGGATAACCAGAACCACTTCGAGAATGATCCGGCCTGCTCTGTTGTTGTTTGTTTTCATTATGCCTCAACCTCTCTTCGTTTGAAGACTGTCAGCTGGATGATCGTAACGACCAGTACAGCCAAGAACAGGATAAGCGCTTTCGCTGTTCCGTATCCGTACAGATTATTCTGGAAGGTATCCCGGTAAATATCGTAAGCGATACTGTAGGTAGTTCCTCCGGGACCGCCGCCGGTCAGCGACAGAATCACATCGAACACCTTGATCGAGTTCGTCAGCGCCATAAATACCGAAATCGTTATGGATGGAGCGAGCAGCGGCAGTGTGATGCTGAAGAATCTTCTCATGGCGCCTGCACCGTCAACTGTGGCTGCTTCCTTAAGATCCTCAGGGACAGACTGCAGACCAGCGATATATATTACCAGGTAGAACCCGATGGACTGCCAGATTGAAACGCCCAGAATCGAGATAAATGCCAGCCCCGGCGTTCCCAGCCAGCTCAGTCCGAAGATCGACCAGCCTGTACTGTCACCCAGCGAGTTGAAGCCCTGCATGAAGATGAATTTCCAGATGAAGCCGACGATAACAAGGCTGAGAATGTAAGGGATGAAGAAGGCCGCTCTCAGCCATGAGGTGGACTTCAGCTTCATATCGAGCAGTACGGCCAGCAGTATCGCCAAGACATTGACGATTACGATATAGAGCACTGCATATTTGATCGTGAACCAGGCCGCATTGGAAAAGTTAGTATCGCCGGAGAAGATCATTTTGAAATTGTCCAGGCCGACGAATTTGGGATGTTTGGATATTCCGTTCCATTTCGTCATGGAATACCGGATGGTCATGACAAATGGAATGTAGAACGCAACAGCGATACAGATTAGAACGGGGAGTGTGAACAGCCCAAAGTCTAATTTCTCGCGCCATCTTCTGCCGAGTGTTTTTAACATGGAAGCACCTCTTCTTGATTTATAGGGTGGGAGTCTTGTACTGGCTTGCCACACATAACCATTCCGGTTAGTCTATATTGTGTATTATAGAGCAGACCCCTATACTCAAAAATGGATTTAAGAGTACAGTTAGGGGTAAAAAGGTGAACTGAACATTTCCCCGCAAAGTCCGTGCAAGAAGGAGGATGGCATCATCAAGAGAACCCTATATAAGCTGTTTGAGCCTTTGCTGGAGCGGATTTCCCGGCGTTTGGCGAACAAGCTGATCCTGCTGTTCACAATCATCATTATTCTGGTTGTGACCTCACTGACGTTCATTTCCTACGGTATGCTGCGCAAAGAATCGGTGAACAGCAGCATTTCCAGCACCCGTAACAACCTGCTTTTGGTGGGTCGTAATCTGGAGAGTTATCTGGACGGGATCAGCCAGCTGTCACTGCCGCAGATCTCCTATGATGAGTTCAACTACGCGATCCTGCATGAATCCGGGGACTATGCGTCCAAGATGTATGTAGAGGATTATTTGAAGAATCTATATTTTTCGCGCAATGATCTGGAAGCGATTTACCTGTACGTCATCAAGGAGCACAAATATTATTATGTGACCAAGGAGAACTATAATATTACCGTCCGGGTGGCACCGCATCCGCCGATCGAGAATCTGTCGTGGTACAAGCGTGCGCTGGCCAGCCCCTTCAACCGCTCGTACCAGTCCTTCGTGATGGATCGGTCGCCTGAGGAGAGTAGTGGCGATTACCCTATCAATACTGAGAAAAGCTTCATGGGCTATCACCGGCTGCTGCGTTCCATTGTGACCCGGGAGCCGCAGGCTGTGCTGTCCCTGTATTTCAATTCCAGTGTGACGGATGAGATTATGAAGGATATTCCCTTTAATGAGGGGGAGCATCTGATGTATGTCAGTCCCGACAATCAACCGTTTGTGGTAGATGACCGTGAATTTGTTCTCAAAAGTGAAAAAGCGGGGCTGCTGGAGAAGCTGACTCCGGCCCAAGGCGGACGTTTGACCTGGTCTGACAGCGGGCAGAAGTATCTGGTCATGTATGACATCAGCCAAAAGGAAGGCTGGAAGCTCATTAAGCCGATTCCCTACAAGCAGATCTATGAAGCGGCGACGACGACGCGTAAACTGAGCTATTCGATTGGTCTGCTCTTTTTGATGGTGTCCGTCATTCTCGTCAGCTTCACATCCAATAAGATCACCAGTCCCCTGAAGAACCTGTCGCTGCAGATGAAACGCTTCAGTACCGGGAGCTTTGATGCCGAAGCAACCGTGGAGGGCAGTGATGAGATCGCTTACCTGTCACGCCATTTCAACAAGATGGTGGAAAAAACTAATGAGCTGATCAATGAGCGTTATAAAATGAAAATTGTCGAGAAAAACGCTGTGCTCAAGGCACTGGAGGCGGAGATTAATCCGCATTTCCTCTATAATGCGCTGCAGGCCATTTCCACCAAGGCACTCAAAAACAATAATGATGATATTGTCGAGATGGTTGATAATCTGGCACTCACCCTGAGGTACTGCATCAGCGGCAGAGATGTGGTGCAGGCGCGGGAGGAGCTGAAGCATATTGAACGTTATCTGGCCCTGCAAAAAGCCCGCTTCGGCAGCCGCATGCAGGTGGAATACGCCTGGGATGACAGTCTTCTGGAGCTGAGAATTCCCAAGCTGTCGATTCAGACCCTGGTGGAGAACTGTATCAAGCATGCATTGGAGAAGGTATCCAGTACGGTTACTATCCGGATTGAAGCTCATATTACACCCGAATATAGCGTGATCTCTGTACTGGATGACGGACCGGGTATAACGGAAGAGCGGCTGCAGCAGGTAATTAGCACCTTACAGATTCAGTGGGATGACCGCGGCGGAGGCTCAGCAGAAGAAGGGGATGTGGAGAGCATCGGCCTTAAGAATCTGAATACCCGCCTGAAGCTTTTATACGGTGACGAAGCGGGGCTTACTATTGCCAGCAATGAGCACGGAACACAAATGGATATGCGGTTACCGCGGGGAGGGCTGGGACAACATGTATAAAGTTCTGATCATAGACGACGAAGAGCCGCTGCGCGAAGCGATCAATATTCTTGGCGATTGGAAGGGCCTGGGCGTTGACCAGGTGCTTGAGGCAACAGACGGAAAAATGGGGCTGGAAATGCTTCGCGGGTATAAGATTGATCTGGCCCTGGTGGATATGAAGATGCCGGAGCTGAACGGAAGCGAGCTGCTTAGAATCGCTGAAAGTGAATTCCCCGATCTGCTGCTGATTGTAATTAGCGGCTACAACGATTTTGAATACACCCGGCAGGCTATCCGCTCCAAGGTTGTGGATTATCTGCTGAAGCCGGTTAACCGTACGGATCTGAACAGTGCGCTGCGGAAGGCTGTCGATGTGCTCGAGGCCAAACGTAAGAAGGAGAGCGAGTTCATTAACCGTAATATCACACTGAATATGTCCCTTCCGAAGCTGAAGGAGAAGATGTATCTGTCGATCATTGAACGCAGCTTCAAGAACCAGTCCAATGAGGCATTTCTGCCGCTGATCGGCGCGGACAAGCCCGGCAATCATTTCGCTGTAGGCGTTCTTCGGATGCTCAATCTGGAGCAGGTGCGTCATCACCGGTTCCATGAGGACCGGGATTTGCTGCATTTTGCCGTAACTAATGTCATGAGCGAGAACAGTGACGGCCATTTTGAAGCCTTCAGCTTTGCCAGTCCCCGAAGCGAGCGGGAATTCATCGTCATTTTCACCTTGAAAGGCAGCTATGGGGAAGATGCGGCTTTTCTCTCGCTTCATCATATGAAGAAGGCGGTATCCACGCTGAAGGAACTGTTCGGGATGATTTGTGCGAGCGGGCTTGGACAGCCTTACAGTGATTGTCTGGACATTGCGCAGTCCTATGAGCTGGCTACGTCTGCGCTGGATGGGATTGATCTGCTGAGCCTGAAGAGCAGCGTAGTCTCGAATGTGGGATATACGAAACCAGCCGCCAAGGACAGCCCTTCCCTGACAGGGCGGATGCCGCTGATCCGAAGCAGCCTGGAGAGCGGAAATACGGGCCATGCGAAGAGCATCCTCAGCGATTTTACACGCAAATGGAAAACCTCGGAGAAGTTCAGCCTGGGCGAAGCGGACCGGACCGTTCAGGAATTTATTATTTTGCTGGGGGATATCGCCCAGGAGCTGAATGCGGTCCCGGAGCGTTTACTCAGTACAAAGCGCCAAGGGCTGCGGGGGCTTGGGATTGGCAGTGATTTTGCCACCTTTGGAGAGTTCGAGGCCGTGCTTAGCCGAATTCTGGATGTGTATGCCGGAGAAATCAGCAGATCGCTTGCCGGAGACCGGGGCAGTGTGCTGGAAAATATTAAAGCATACATTGATAACCATTATTTCGAGAATATTAAAATATCGATGTTCACGGATAAGTACTTCCTGAGCAGAGAATACTTAATGAAGCTGTTCAAGGGCCAATATGGATATGGCATTCATGAGTATGTGCAAAAGGTGAGAATGGACAAAGCCAAAGATCTGCTGTCGGACCCTGCTCTCAAAATCCAGGATATTTCGGAGAGGCTGGGGTATAAGGACAAGAACTATTTCAGCAAGGCGTTCCGGAATTACTATGAATGTTCACCTTCTGAATTTCGGCTGCTGCTCACAGAGGGAGAAAAGTGAAACGGTTACATCAGCACACTTTTTTACCCTCATAAGATCACTTATGTACATTCTTATCCTTTTTCTTTTTATTTAAAATAACACCAAGACCACAAGAAACATGAGGAAAAGGGGGCAACACATCATGAAGGTAAAAAGATTTATGGCGCTATCCGCGAGTCTGCTGCTCGCAGGAGGGCTGCTGGCCGGCTGTGGCGGGAATAATACCAATAATGCCGCTAACAACACAGGTGCAACCAATGCGCCAGCTAATACGGCTACAGATTCATCTAAGCCTGTCACGATTAATATGTTCACCGCATCTCCTGAATACACTGATGCTTTCAATGCTTACATTGCCGAATACAAAAAGGTAAAGCCGAACGTTACCATTAACCTGGAAATTATGCAGGCCGACTATAATACGGTCCTCAAATCGAAAATTGCCGCAGGCAGCACACCGGACGTCTTCCAGACTACAGCCGGCGGAGATATCGACACTTTTGCTGAATACAGTGCCGATCTGACCAATGAACCGTTGGCAGGCGCGATGACGGATGCGGTCCGCTCCAACATGACCTCCTCAGATGGTAAGGTACTTGGACTTCCGGTCAAAGGCAACCTGTTCGTACTGATGTACAACAAAAAGCTGCTTGCCGATGCAGGCATTACCGAAGTTCCAAAAACTACAGCCCAGCTGGATGATGCCATCACCAAGCTCGAAGCCAAAAAAATTACGCCTTTTGCCAATGCTTATAAAGAGTGGTGGGTCTGGAAACACATCTTCCAACACTTCGTGGATGCGGCCGCTACGGATGCCGGCATGGATGCCAAGACGCTGGTAGGCAAATTCATCGCCGGAGATACTACCTTCAAGGATCATCCTGTACTGTACAACAACTTCTTCAACTTCATTGACACCACGGTCAAACACGGAACGGACAAGCCGCTGGAACGCGATAGTAATGCAGAAGTCAGTGACTTCGCTCTTGGCAAAGCAGCGTTTATGACGGGTAAAGGCGCATGGGATGAAGAAGCCATCAAAAAGATTACCCCTGACTTTGATCTGGGCATCGCCGGATATCCGGTCAGTGACAAGCCAGAGCAAGCCCAGATCATTACCGGTGCTGACCAGGCGCTGCGCATTAACAAGGATTCTGCTGTAGCTAAGGATACCATTGAATTCTTCAACTGGCTGTATACCTCCGAGTACGGTAAAAATTGGTTCTCCACGGTGGCAAAAGTAATTCCGCCAATCAAGGATGCCCCAATGCCTGACCTGCAAATGCCTAAGGAAATGGTAGAAATCCTTAAAACCGAAAAATCCGGCGACTTGTCGGTTAACTACTCTCTGGATACCTTCCACCAGAAATTCGGCGAGCTGATGCAGGCATACATCGGCGGCAGCAAATCCAAGGATCAGGCCATCGATGAAATTCAAAAAGCCTGGATTCAATTCGGTTCGGCTGAACAATAAGATTTGAATCGCTTCCATCCCGGGACGGCTCTTGAAGGTAAGATTTCATTTACCGGATAAGCCGTCTTTTTTATGTAACACAGATTCAAAGACAGGTACTAAGTGAATTGCCGTAACTGCGGGGAATGTTTGGATTTCCGGCCGCTGTTGTCTACAGATTTCCTGATTATACCGCTGTTCGCGGTTGAAATCCGCAGACAAAGGCGGACGCTATCGCTCCTCCAATTCCAAACTTCCCCTCCGTTACTTCGCCACTTCTGCGGCACGCTAGAAATCAAGAGTTACGAATACAAAGGAAGACCTTATAATTATAGGAGACACAAAACAGGGTAGAGACAACCACATTTGTCAGGAGGCCAAATGATATATGGACAGCAAGCTCATTGAAATTGCCGAAAACGGACTTTATCTTACGATTGAAATTACGGAGCAGCAGGATGTCCGGCTGCTGCATTTTGGCGCAGCGCCCTTGCAGGATGGAGTGATTGCAGAGAAGAACAAACCGGGGTTCCGGCTGCTGGAATTACAGCTCTCAGGGGAGGACCGGGATGAGTATCACGGGCGCACGCACCGCGCTTCCTACCCGGGGCTGCGGATGGAATATGCAGGCCATAAGGATAGCGTAAATGCACTTGGCCGCAAGCTGGAGATCGGTCTGGTTGACCCGGTTACCAGAATTAGAGCTGAACAGCATATTCAGTTTTATACCGGCGTACAGACGGTCCGCTGCTGGACGGTGCTGAAGAACGAAGGCACGGAAATGGCCGCTGTTGAATATCTTTCGACTTTTGCGCTTACTGGAGTAGATAAGGAAGGGAGCGGAGACCGTAACGACAAAATAGAGGTCACCCTTGCCCACAGCGGATGGCAGAGTGAGCTGCAATGGCGGACCTACCGCCTGCCGGAGCTGGGCATGTCCCATCTGGCGGACCGTGGCTCCAGGCGTATCGCCGCCAGCAACACCGGCTCTTGGTCGGCAGCAGAACTGCTCCCCATGGCTGTCCTGCACAACAAGGAGAGCGGGACAAGCCTGTTCTGGCAGATTGAGCATAACGGCTCCTGGCACTGGGAGCTGACCGATCAAGTGGACCAGCTCACACTGCTGGTCAGCGGACCGACCGAGCATGACAACCACTGGTGGCTGAAGCTTGAGTCGGGCGAGGAATTCACCTCGGTTCCGGTAGCCGTCGGTGCAGTGCAGGGTGGCTTTCAGGGAGCAGCGGAGCAGCTTACCGCCTACCGGCGCATAATCCGCCGTCCGAATGAGGATAACGAGCTGCTGCGGGTTATTTTCAATGACTATATGAACTGTTTGTGGGGCAGTCCGACGACGGAGAAGCTGTTGCCCCTGATTGATGCCGCCGCCGATGTCGGCTGTGAATATTTCTGCATCGACGCCGGCTGGTATGCACCGGGAGAATGGTGGGATGGCGTCGGGCAGTGGGAGCCCTCCGCCGAGCGCTTCCCGGAGGGAATTAAATATGTGCTGGATTATATCCGCAGCAAAGGGATGATTCCCGGCCTCTGGCTGGAGCTCGAGGTGATGGGGATCAACAGTCCGAAGCTGGCTGAGACCGATGACAGCTGGTTCTTCATGCGCCATGGCAAACGGGTGAAGGACCGCAGCCGCTATCAGCTGGATTACCGGAGTCCTAAGGTTATTGCGCACGCTGACGGAGTCATCGCCAGATTGGTGGAGCAGTATGGTGTCGGCTATATCAAGATGGACTATAACATCAATGCAGGCATAGGGACGGAGACGGATGCTGACAGCTTCGGCGATGGACTGCTACAGCATAACCGGGCTTATCTAGCCTGGCTGGACAGCATTTTCACCCGTTACCCGGATCTGGTGATCGAGAACTGCTCCAGCGGCGGCATGCGAATGGACTATGCCATGCTCAGCCGGCACAGCATCCAGTCCACCAGCGATCAGGAGGACTATGTGCAGTACGCGGCCATTGCTGCAGGTTCACCGGCAGCACTCACGCCGGAGCAATCGGCCGTCTGGTCCTACCCGCTGCGTGAAGGTGATGATGAAGAAGTCATCTTCAACATGGTCAATGCACTGCTGCTCCGTGTGCACCAGAGCGGACATCTGGCGGAGCTTGAGCCCCGGCGCAGAGAACTGGTGAAGGAAGCCTTGGATTATTACAAGTCCATCCGTGCCTACATCCCGCAGGCGACGCCGTTCTGGCCGCTGGGCCTGCCTGACAGTGAAGGCGAATGGGTCAGCTTGGGGCTGCGCCATGGCGATACACGCTATCTCGCGGTCTGGCGGATTGCCGGAGAAGAAGCAGAGGTTAAGCTTCCGATTCCCGGGCTGCAGGGCCAGGCTGCAGAAGTACGCTGTGCTTATCCGAAGCAGCATCATTCGGAATGGAGCTGGGACAAGCTAGTTGGCGTGCTGACTGTCTCGATCCCGCAGGGCAAGACCGCCCGCCTATTCGAAATTCACGTCTGATACTCTGACATGAACTAATATTATGAAATCCAAATCAGCCCTCCATTAGCAGAGACCGTCTTTCTGCTGATGGAGGTTTTTTGTTTTGTAAACGCGTCTATTTAGTTTTATAAGCGGATATATTAATTTTGTAAAATAAAAAACTGTTTATTGCTATGAATTTTGGAAAAAATAGTGCTTAACCTAATATTTTGTCGAATTCGCTCTAAACTTTGTCGAATAT